>CAYGMG010000009.1:0-50403 GCA_964350895.1 uncultured Lysobacter sp. | reverse complement strand
CTGTTCCGGAAGTACATCGCAGAATTCGCTCGGTCTGCGCCGTCGATGCTGCGTTCCTCGTCGTCACCATAGCGCTGCTATGCCTGCTTCTCGCGCCTTGCCTCGACGACGCATCCGCGTCGCGACTTCAACAACATACTTCCGGAACAGGACACTAGCCGATGATGGCCGGAAGATTCAGCCGCCCACATGCTGACGATAGGCGCAGCGGACGCAGCAATCGCCAGCAAGCTGGCTCCCCTACGCAAGACCTGCGCCCGCGGTGAGAGCCGGGCGCCGATACACGCGGCGCCCGGGGGCAAGGCGGGAGTGAACCCCGCCCTGTGACTTACGGACGCCGTGCCAGCTCGGCCTCGTCCTTGGCCCGCGGCAGCAGGTCCTGCTTGGACACGCCCAGACCCAGCAGCACCGGGCAGGCGAAGAAGATCGAGGACAGGGTGCCGATCACGATGCCGATGATCAGGGCCAGCGAGAAGCCTTCCAGCGCCGGGCCGCCGAACACGTAGAGCGCGACGACGGTAAGCAAGGTGGTCAGCGAAGTCATGATCGTTCGTGACAGGGTCTGGTTGACCGCGATGTTGAGGATCTCGTCCGGCGGCGCCTTGCGGGTCGAGCGGAACAGCTCGCGTACCCGATCAAAGACCACGATCTTGTCGTTCACCGAGTAGCCGTCGACGGCGAGGATCGCTGCCAGCACGGTCAAGTCGAAGTCCAGGCCCATCAGGGAGAAGAAGCCCAGGGTGACGATGACGTCGTGCATTTCACCGGCCACCGTGGCGACGGCGAACTTCCACTCAAAGCGCAGCGCGATGTAGATCATGATGCCGGCGAGCACCACGAAGACCGCGACGATACCGTTGTAGGCAAGCTCGGCGCCGACCTGCGGGCCGACGAACTCGCTGCGCTTGATCTCGACCGAGTGGCCGCCCGCGTTCAGGGCTTCGAGAATCTGCGTGCCGACCGCGGCATTGCGACCGTCGAGACTGCTCTCGCCCAGATCGTCGGCGCCCGCTCCGAGCTTTTCCACCGCATCGGGCGAAAGACGGATCGAGAAGTTGGTCGAGGAGAAGCGCTGCACGATGGCCCCTTCGACGCCGGCAGTCTCCAGTTTTCCGGAGACCTCGGACTGCTCGATCGGCGCTTCGTAGAGCACTTCGACCAGGGTTCCGCCGGTGAAGTCGAGGGCGAAGTTCAGCCCGCGGGTGGCCAGCGAAACGATCGAGATGCCCATCAACACCAGGGCGATGATCACCGTTACCCGGCGGATCCCCATGAAGTTGACGTTGCTCTTGGGATTGAAGAATTCCATGACGGGTATCCGGGTTCAGACCGACAGGCGGGCAAGTTTCTTGCGCCCGCCATAGATCAAGGTGACGACGGCGCGGCTCAGGGTCACCGAGGTGAACATCGAGGTGAGCACGCCAAAGAACAGCACGACAGCAAAGCCGCGTACCGGCCCGGAGCCGAAGGAGAACAGCGCGATGGCTGCAATCAGCTTGGTGATGTTGGAGTCGAGGATGACCGTCCAGGCGCGCTCGTAGCCGGCCTTGACCGCACCAACCGGAGTGTTGCCCGCGCGTAGCTCCTCGCGCACGCGCTCCAGGATCAGCACATTGCCGTCGATCGCCATGCCCAGGGTGAGCACGATACCGGCGATGCCCGGCATGGTCAGGGTGGCATCCATGAAGCTCAGCACCGCTGCCAGCATCAGCAGGTTCATGAACAGGGCAAACACCGCCACCACGCCCATAACCTTGTAGTAGGCGATCATCAAGATCATGACCAAGGCAAAACCGAGCAGGATGGCGCGCACGCCGGCATCGATGTTTTCCTGGCCGAGCGAGGGGCCGATGACCCGTTCCTCGACGATGTCGACCGGCGCGGCCAGTGAGCCGGCACGCAGCAGCAGGGCCAGCTCGCTGGCGTAGGGCGTGCTTTCCAGACCGGTGATCTGGAAGTTCTTGCCGAACACGCCCTGGGTGGTGGCGACCGAGATCACCTCTTCGGAAATCCGCACGCTGCGCACTTCCTTGCCGTCGACCATGCGCGTCTCGGGGATGCGCTCGATGAACACCACGCCCATCTGGTTGCCGACGTTGTCGGTGGTGTGGTCGAGCATGCGCTGACCGCCGATGTTGTTCAGCCGGATCGACACCTGCGGCTGCCCGCTCTGCTGGTCGAAGCCGGCGCTGGCGTCGATCAGCTGGTCGCCGGAGGCGATCACCCGCTTGGACAGCAGGATCGGCAGCTGGGTGCCGTCGGGTGCGCGCTCGCGGCGATAGTAGATGCGCGCATCGGGCGGCACGCGGCCGGTGCGCGCGGCGTCAAAGGCCGCGCTCATGCCGTCACCGACCACGGCGCGCCATTCCAGAGTGGCGGTCGCACCGAGAATCTTCTTCGCCATCGCGGTGTCCTGGATGCCGGGCAGCTGGACCACGATGCGCGAAGTGCCCTGGCGCAGGACGACCGGCTCGGCCACGCCCAGCGAGTCGATGCGCGAGCGCAGGGTGCCGATGTTCTGCTCCAGCGCCTTGTCGACGATGGCCTTCAGCTCGGCTTCGCGGATCCGCGCGGTCATTGAGCTGGGCGAGCTGCCGTCTTCGACCAGCAGCTCGGGCAACTCGGTGCCGATCAGCTGCGCGACCCGGCCGCTGTCCGCGGCATCGCGCAGATCGACAAGGATGCTGCCGCCACTGCGGGCGACCTCGACGTAGCCGATCTGGTTGTCGCGCAGCAGGGCGCGGATGTCGTCGGCGAATGCGGTCTCGCGCTTTTCCAGCGCCGCCTGCTGATCGACCTCCATGAGGAAGTGCACGCCGCCCTGCAGGTCAAGGCCGAGCACCATCGGCGTGGCGCGGATCGCTTCCATCCACGGAGGCACGGTCGAAGCCAGGTTCAGGGCCACGTTGTAGCGCTGCTTGAGCTCATCGCGCAGGGCATCGGCGGCGATCAGCTGGGCCTCGGTCGAGCCGAGCCGGACCAGCAGGCTGCCTTCCTCGACGGTGACCGACTTGAAATCGATGCCACCCTTTTCCAGCGCGCCCTGGACGCGCTCCTTGAGCGCATCGTCGACGGGAGCGCCGCGGTTGCCGCTGACCTGCACCGCAGGATCCTGCGGAAACACGTTGGGCACGGCGTACATGACGCTGACCAGTCCGAGAATCAGGACCAGGGCGTATTTCCAGCGGGGGAAGTCAAGCATGGCAAATCCATGGCGGCCGCGTAGCCGCAGTCGAAATCAGTCGGAAAACCGCCTCAGGCGGACTTGAGCGTGCCCTTGGGCAGGACCGCGGTGATCGCGTGGCGCTGCACCTTGACCTTGACGTTGGCGGCGACCTCGACCGAGACGAAGGCCTCGCCGATCTCGTCGACCCGGCCGACCATGCCGCCGGCAGTCACCACCTCGTCGCCCTTGGCCAGGGCCTGCAGCATCGCCTTGTGCTCCTTGGCGCGCTTGCTCTGCGGACGGATGATGAAGAAATAGAAAACCGCGAAGAAAACCACCAGCATGATCGGCAGCGACCACGGCGAGGGCTGCGGCTGGCCGGCTGCCTGGGCCATGGCGGGGGAGATGAGAAGGTCGAGCAGGTCCATGAGGGGGTCTCTTTCGGTTCTGGAACGAGGCTTTGGCCGGCTGCCCGCCAGCGCAAAGGGCCGCGATTATGCCACGTGGGGGCCGCCGGGCGGTTTGCAAGGGCTTGTCTGATCGGCCACCACCCCGCTTTCGCCCTCGCTGCAGCGCGCGGAGGGTGTTGTGCGCTCATGAGATGCCGGGCGCTGATCGCCAGCAAGCTGGCTCCTACAGTTGGCTCGGGCCTTGCTGGGGCGTGTGGGCGATGGCGGAGTCGGGATTCGATCTGCCTACGGCCTTGCCCGCCGCGCATAGAAGTCGCCGACGAAGGCCTCGAGCGCGCCGCGCTCGATGGCAGCGCGCATCCCGGCCATCAGCTCCTGGTAGTAGTGCAGGTTGTGGATGGTGCCCAGCATCGGGCCGAGCATCTCGTTGCAGCGGTCGAGATGGCGCAGGTAGGCCCGGGAGAAGCCGCTGCGGCAGGTGTAGCAGCCGCACTCCGGATCGATCGGCGCGTGATCCCGCTCGTAACGGGCGTTGCGGATGCGCACCGTGCCAAAGCGGGTGAAGTAGTGGCCGTTGCGGCCGTTGCGGGTCGGCATGACGCAGTCGAACATGTCGATCCCGCGAAGCACGGCCTCGACCAGGTCCTCCGGACGGCCGACGCCCATCAGGTAGCGCGGGGCCGCCTCGGGCAGCAAGGGCACGGTTTCGTCCAGGGTGCGCTCGCGCTCCTCCTGCGGCTCGCCGACCGCCAGCCCGCCCACCGCGTAGCCGTCGAAGCCGATGTCGATCAAGGCCTGGGACGAGCGCTGGCGCAGGGCCGGGTAGACGCCACCCTGGACGATGCCGAACAGGGCCGCGTCATTGCCCTCATGGGCGCGCCGCGAGCGCTCGGCCCAGCGCAGCGACAGCTCCATCGAGCGACGGGCAACGTCCTCGGTGGCCGGGTACGGGGTGCATTCGTCGAAGATCATCACCACGTCGGAGTCCAGCACGCGCTGGATGCGCATGCTCTCTTCCGGCGACAGGAAGACCTTGGCGCCATCGACTGGAGAGGCGAAGCGCACGCCCTCTTCGGTGATCTTGCGCCGGTGGGCCAGGGAGAACACCTGGAAGCCGCCGGAGTCGGTCAGGATCGGCCCGTCCCAGCCGATGAAGCGGTGGAGGCCGCCGAACTCGGCGACAGTCTCAAGGCCGGGACGCAGGAAAAGATGGAAGGTATTGCCGAGGATGATCTCGGCGCCGGTCTCGCGCACGCCCTGCGGGGTCATGCCCTTGACCGAGCCATAGGTTCCGACCGGCATGAAGCAGGGCGTCTCCACCTTGCCGCGCGGGAAGTTCAGGCGTCCGCGGCGCGCCGCACCGTCGCGACCGAGCAGCTCGAATCGCAGCCGGCTCATGGCGCGCCCTCGCCCTGCGCCGCGTCATCGGAGGCATGCAGGAGCATCGCGTCGCCGTAGGAGAAGAATCGGTAGCGCTGCGCCACCGCGTGCCGGTAGGCATCGAGTATCCGCTGGCGTCCGGCAAAGGCCGAGACCAGCATCAGCAAGGTGCTCTCCGGCAAGTGGAAGTTGGTCAGCAGGGCATCCACGCTGCGAATCCGGTAGCCGGGAAAGATGAAGATCTGCGTATCACCAGCGAATGGCAGCAGCTCGCCGCTCTGGCTGGCGGTCTCCAGCGCGCGAACCACGGTGGTGCCGACCGCCACCACCCGGCCGCCGCGAGCGCGGGTGCGGCGCACCTGCTCGACCAGCTCGGCGCCGACATTCAGCCACTCGCTGTGCATGCGGTGCTCGCGCAGATCGTCGCTGCGCACCGGGCTGAAGGTGCCGGCGCCGACGTGCAGGGTGATGTGCGCGGTCTGCACGCCGCGCTCGCGCAGCGCATCGAGCAGGGGCGTATCGAAATGCAGGCCGGCGGTCGGCGCTGCCACCGCACCGGCGTGGCGGGCGAATACGGTCTGGTAGCGCTCGGCATCATCGGCACGCGCTTCGCGGCCCATGTAGTGCGGCAGGGGCAGGTGTCCGGCGCGCGCCAATAGGTGCTCGAACCCTTCCGCGGCGAGCAGCTGCAGCCGATAGAAGCCGCCGTCGCGCTCCAGCACCTGCAGCTCGCCGCCGGCATCCAGCTGGATTTTCGCCCCGGGCTTGGGCGGCTTGCTCACCCCGAGCTGGACGACCGCCTCATGCTGGCCGACGATCCGCTCGATCATGATCTCGACCCGGCCACCGGTCGACTTCTGCCCATACAGGCGGGCCGGAATCACCCGGGTGTCGTTGAGCACCAGCAGGTCGCCGGGCGAGAGCAGCCCTGGCAGATCGCGGATCATCCGGTCCTCGGCGCGCGCGGGCGCCGGTGGCAGGACCAGCAACCGGCTGGCCGAGCGCTCGGCCAGCGGCTCGGAGGCAATCAGGTCGGCGGGCAGGTCGTAGTGAAAGTCGGTGCGTTTCAATTCAGTGCGCTTCAGATTGGATCAGGCGATCGGCCAGCCCTGCATTATCGCCGCAGCGGGCGTCCCGCGCCGGGCCGGCGCCCGATCTGGCCGCTCAGAGCGGCCGGGTGATATCCTAGATCCTTTCTATTTCCGGCACTTGCGCGGCACCAACCGGTCAGCGCGGGCCGTTTTGCCTGTGGAGGGCCGCATGACCCCGATCGAAAAACTCCAAGAGCTGCGTCAGTACGGCGGTGCCCAGCGCACCCGCGGACTGGACGATGCCACCGTGGCCCGATTCGCCGCCTCGCACCCGGAACTGGCCGAGGCCATCGAGGCCGCCCACGCCGCCCACGTCGCCCTGCGCGGCGGTGAGTTCGAGGACCTGCTGCGCGCCGACGAGCAGACCCAGATCGACCAGACCCAGGCCGGCTTCATCAACTTCTATCCGGACGATGCGGTCAATCCATACGTGGCGCTGACCGCCCGCGGCCCGTGGATCATCACCCTCAAGGGTGCAGTGATCCATGACTCCGGCGGCTACGGCATGCTCGGCATGGGCCATGCGCCGAAGGTGGTGCTGGATGCGATGGCCAAGCCGCAGGCGATGGCCAACATCATGACCCCGTCGCTGTCCCATCTGCGCCTGACCCAGGCGCTGCGTCGGGAGATCGGCCAGACCCGCGGCGGCTGCCCGTTCACCCACTTCCTGTGCCTGAATTCGGGTTCGGAGTCGGTGACCCTGGCCGGCCGTATCGCCGACATCAACACCAAGCTGCACACCGACCCGGGTGGCCGCCATGCCGGCAAGCGGGTCAAGCGGATCGCGGTCAAGGGCGCCTTCCACGGCCGCACCGAGCATCCGGCGCTGTATTCGGACTCATCGCGCAAGACCTATGCCCAGCACCTGGCCAGCCACAAGCATCACGAACAGCAGCTGATCATCATCGAGCCCTACTCGGTCGAGCAGCTGCGCCAGGCGTTTGCCGATGCCGACGCCAACGGCTGGTACATCGAAGCGATGTTCCTCGAGCCGGTGATGGGCGAAGGTGACCCGGGCCGCCAGGTGGAGCCGGCCTTCTACGCCGCCGCCCGCGAGCTGACCCGCGCGCACGGCACCCTGCTGCTGGTCGACAGCATCCAGGCCGGCCTGCGCGCCCACGGCGTGCTGTCGATCGTCGACTACCCGGGCTTCGAGGGCTTCGAGGCGCCGGACATGGAGACCTATTCCAAGGCGCTCAACGCGGGTCAGTACCCGCTGTCGGTGCTGGCGGTGAACCAGCGCGCCGCCGGGCTATACCGCAAGGGCGTCTACGGCAACACCATGACCGCCAACCCGCGCGCCGCGGATGTCGCCTGCGCCGTGCTCGACGCGCTCGACCCCGCCCTGCGCCAGAACATCCGCGACAAGGGCAAGCTGTTCCTGGAAAAGCTCGGCGCGCTGAGCCAGGACCTCGGCGGCCTGATCACCAAGGTCCAGGGTACCGGCCTGCTGTTCAGCTGCGAGCTGTCGCCGTCCTTCAAGTGCTACGGCGCGGGCTCCACCGAGGAGTACCTGCGCGAGCGCGGCATCGGGGTGATCCACGGCGGTGCCAACTCTCTGCGCTTCACTCCGACCTTCGGCATCACCGATGCCGAGGTGGAACTGCTGGTGGAGTCGGTACGCGACGCCCTGCTCCGCGGCCCGCGCAAAAGCGAGGCGCAGGCAGCCTGAGGCAGGCACCTGGCAGCGCATCGCCTCGCCGGGCGATGCGCTGGGCGCGTAGTCAATCCTTCTCGCAGCGGTCGCGGCCGGCCTGCTTGGCCCGGTACAGGGCGCGATCGGCGCGCGAGAACACCGCGTCGGGATCCTCGCTGCCGCGGAACTCGGCAAGACCGGCCGACACGGTCACCTTGACCGTCGTACCGCCAATCCGGGTGGCGAGCTGGGCGACTGATCGACGCAGCTTGTCGAGTACCGCCATCGCAGCCTCCGGGGCGGTGTCAACCAGCAGCATCACGAACTCCTCGCCGCCGTAGCGGGCCAGGAAATCGGTTTCGCGGATTCGCGCGGCCAGCGCCTTGGCCACCGAGCGGATTACCGCATCGCCGGCCTGGTGGCCGTGCCCGTCGTTCACCGCCTTGAAGTGATCAATGTCCCAGGCAACCAGGCACAGCGGCCGCCCGAAGCGCTTCCAGCGCTTGAACTCCAGCGCCACCCGCTGCTCGTAGGCTAGCCGGTTGGGAATGCCGGTCAGCGGGTCGGTATTGGCATTGGCCTGTTCGCGGGCCAGTGAAGCCTGCAGCTGTCGGGTCTCGCCCTCCAGCTGCTCGACCCGCGAGCGCATGCGCTCGGCGCGTTCGCGGTAGCTGTCGGCGCGCTCGGATTCGCGCAGACGGAACTGGCGCAGGTAGGTATCCATGGTTTCCAGCCGCTGCGAAAGCTGGCTGCGCAGGCTGCCCAGCTCGGTCGCGCTTTGCACGGTCTCGTTCAGTCCGCGCACCTCGCCGAGCATCTGCTCGTCCAGCTGCTGGCGACTGACGGTGGCCGCCTCGCGCTCCGCCGCTTCGCCGCGCAGATAGCTCATGAACTCGTTGAGCCGGCTGTCGACCTGCAGCAGGACCCGCTGCAGGTCGGCCTGTTCGAGCTTGGCGCGTTCGCGCTGGGCGCCGATCAGGTCATTGAGCTGGGCGCAGAAGCGCACCGCGTGCGGCAGTTCGCGCGCCGCTTCCAGCTGGCCGCGCAGCTCGCTCGCTCGCTCGCGCAGCGAGGCGTCCAGCTCAAGCCCGCCGAGCAGGCTGCCAAGGGCGTCGCGAAGCTCGCTGTCGATGGCTTCTGACACCGCTTCCTGCGCTTGCTGGACAACCGGAGAGTCGGTCCTGGCCACCGCATCGGAGAGTTCGCCGAGCAGGGTTTCCAGGCGCTCGATGTCGAGCGCGCCGCGCGCCGCGCCCTGGATCCGTTCGAGCACGCCATCCAGCTCTCCGCCCATGCCGCGAGCGGCAAGGCACAGCCGTCCGATCAGCCGTTTGAGCAGGGCCTCAAGGGCCCGCGATTGCTCTTGCTGGGCGTCGCGTTCGCGTTCGAGATCGATGTAGCGGGACTTCCATACGTCGTCACTCATGCCTGCCTACCGTGGCGTTTCTTGTGTTCAATGAGCAGGGCGTCGGCCTCGGCCAGCGCCTCTTCCAGCGAACCCAGAACCCCTGCCCAGCTCCAGGTCAGCGTGGCGCCAACCCGGGCACTGGCAAGGGCCCCGCGGATGCGGTCGACGACCTGCGCGGCAACGTTGTGTTCAATGCCGCCGAGCAGCATGGCGAACTCGTCACCGCCCAGCCGACCGACCACGTCGCGCGAGCGGATCTGCCCGCACAGGACCCGCGCCAGGCGCAGGATCAGGGCATCGCCGGCGTCATGGCCCTCGCTGTCGTTGAGCCGCTTGAGCCCGTCGAGGTCGACCAGCACGACCGCCGCCGAGCTGCCGGTGCGGGCGATCCGCGCCTGCTCCTGGCCCATGGCCAGCTCCCAGCCGCGGCGATTGAGCACGCCGGTCATCGGGTCGGTGCGCGATTCCAGCTCGGCGCGCTCGGCGCGGCGCCGGGAGTCCTCGATCTGCTCTTCATGGGCGAGATAGGTGGTGATGACCTGGGCCGCGGCGGCCAGCCGGGGGCGCAGGGCCTGCTCGTCGAGCAGCAGCGGCTCAGGGTGGAATCCGCAGATGCTGCCGAACAGCTCACCGCGGCCATCGTGGATCGGGTATCCGGCGTAGGCGGCGAAGGAGAAATGCTGCTGCAGGCCGCAGCTGGCGTAGGCCGGCACCGAGGAAACATCGCCCGCCACACAGGGCGCCTCGCCAGCAACCATGTGCACGCAGGGCGTGGAGCGCCAGCCGAAGGTCGCGCCGCGTACGAAACCGTAGCGCGCATCGCGCACCGCCAGCGGAATCCACTGTTCGCCTTCGACCTTGGTCACCAGCCACAGACTCATGGGCGCTGCCGGCGTGATCAGGTCGACCACGGCCTCCACCGCCTGCTCCAGGGTGGAAAAGGGCGCAACGATCGGCGGCGGTGTGGCTGTCATCGTCTACCTGGATGTGAACGGCGGCAGCACACAGTCCGCGCAGCTCCGCGGCCTTGCTATGCTCCTCCCGAGTATACGTCGGAGACGGAGTCCACATGCGCCACGGCTGGGTTGTGATCGTTCTGCTTGCGCTGAGCCTTGCCGCCTGCGGAAGCGGACCGCCGGTGCGACTGTTTCCGCCGGAGCTGAGCATCGCCGAGGCCCGCTATGACGATGCGGCGGGCAGCTTCAGGCTTCGCCTGCGCAGCTTCAGCACGGTGCCGATCCGGGTGACCCGGGTGAGCGGCCACCTGGAGCTGGGGCCGGAGTCGCTGCGGGTACCGATCTCGCTGACGCCGGACCTGCTGATCGCCGCCACCTCGGTGGAACTCCTGGAAGTGAAGTTCGACGGCCAGCCCGCGGTGCTCGAACTGCTTCGGCAGTCGACCGCAGAGCGCCGCTCGGTCAGCTACCGGATCGAGGCCGAGGTCGAGAGCAGCGAGCCGCGCTCGCGGTTCGAGATCGAGTACCGCTCCTCGCTGGCGCCGGCGCCGGGCCTGCCCGGGGTGCTGCGCTGAGCATTGCTCGGCGGCGCCGCCTGGCGCCTGCACGCGGCAACGATGCGTGCCGGCCTAGGCTTTCCAGAGTGCCGTGCGAAGCGCCTTGCGGCTTGCGCTCAGGCCCACCGGATCCGACCAGGCCCGCCTTCACGGCAACCGATTTCCAATCCCTGAATTACCGGAGAGCACACCGATGAACAGCTACAAGGCACCCGTCAAGGACATGCGCTTTGCCCTGCTCGATGTCCTCGACGTCGAGCCGATCTACCAGCGGATCGGCGCCGAGTCCGCCACCCGCGACATCATCGAAGCAGTGCTCGAGGAAGGCGCTCGGTTCAACGAGACGGTGCTGGCCCCGCTCAACCTGAGTGGTGATCTGGAAGGCTGCCACTTCGACAAGGCCACGGGCGCGGTGACCACCCCCAAGGGCTTCAAGGAGGCCTACGCGCAGTTCGTCGAAGGCGGCTGGCCCGGCCTGACCGCGCCCGAGCAGTTCGGCGGCCAGCACCTGCCGGAATCGCTCGGCGCGGCAGTCAAGGAAATGATCGACGCGGCCAACCTCGCCTGGGGCAACTATCCGTTGCTCTCGCATGGCGCCACCGAGGCGCTCAAGCACCACGGCGAGGCATGGCAGCAGGAGGTCTTCCTCAAGCCGATCGTCGAGGGCCGCTGGACCGGGACCATGTGCCTGACCGAGCCGCACTGCGGCTCCGATCTCGGCCTGCTCAAGACCCGCGCCGAGCCCGGCCCCGACGGCACCTATGCGGTCACCGGCACCAAGATCTTCATCACCGCCGGCGAGCACGACATGACCGAGAACATCGTGCATCTGGTGCTGGCGCGCCTGCCCGACGCGCCGCCCGGTACCAAGGGCATCTCGCTGTTCATCGTGCCCAAGCTGCGCACCGCGAAGGACGGCACCCTTGGCGAGCGCAACGCGCTGCGCTGCGGCAGCATCGAGCACAAGATGGGTATCCACGCCTCGGCCACCTGCGTGATGAATTTCGACGGCGCCGAGGGCTACCTGATCGGCCAGGCCAACAAGGGCCTCAATGCGATGTTCACCATGATGAACACCGCGCGCCTGGCAGTCGGCATCCAGGGTCTCGGACTGATCGATCGCGCCTACCAGAATGCCGTCGCCTACTCGCGCGATCGGCTGCAAGGGCGTTCGCTTTCCGGCGCCAAGCGCGCCGACAAGCCGGCCGACCCGCTGATCGTGCATCCGGACATTCGGCGCATGCTGCTGACCTGCAAGGCGCTCGGCGAGGGCAGCCGGCTGCTCGCCCTGCACGCTGCCCTGCAGGTCGACCTTCTGGAGCGCGCCAAGGATGCCGAGGAGCGCAAGGCCGCTGACGAGCTGCTCGGCTTCCTGACCCCGATCGTCAAGGCCTGCCTGACCGAGTGGAGCGTGGAGTGCACCTACCACTCGCTGCAGTGCTTTGGCGGCCACGGCTACGTGCGCGAATGGGGCATGGAGCAACTGGCCCGCGATGCACGCATCACCACCATCTACGAAGGAACCACGGGCATCCAGGCGCTCGACCTGCTCGGGCGCAAGGTGATCCAGCTGCAGGGCGCCGGGCTCAAACGCTTCCTCGGCCTGATCGTCGAGTTCTGCAGCCAGCACACGCAGAACGCCGGCCTTGCCGAGTTCGTCGCTCCACTGGCCCAGGCCGCGCAGGACTGGCAGCAGCTGACCATGGAGATCGGCAAGCGGCTGATGGAAGACCCCGAAGAGCTGGGTGCCGCCTCGGTCGACTATCTTTTCTACTCCGGCTACGTGGCTCTGGCCTACTGGTGGACCCGCGCGGTGGAAGCCGCTGAGCGCAGTGGTGACGCCGCTCTTGCCCGGCACAAGCGCGATGTGGCGCGGTTCTATTTTCAGCGCATCCTGCCGCGCACCCTGGCCCACGGCGCCGCAATCCGAGCCGGCGCTTCCAGCCTGATGGCCATGCCCGAGGAGGATTTCGCGCTGTAGCGAGTCTGCGCTGCGCGCCCCGGCCCCTTCCCTCGCCGGGCGCGCTGCGCATAATGGGCCCTCACACTGACCGCGAGCCGTTGCGCAATGCACATCCAAGCTGGTGACCTGGAACTCCTCGTCCGCGCCGCAGGTCCGGACGATGACGAGTTCATCCTCGACCTCGCCTCGCGCTTCGTCGACTTCGAACTGCCGAAGTGGCGTCGACGCAACGTGGTGCTGGAAGGCATCCGCCGCGATCTGGCAAGACACCTGGAAGAGCAGCCGCCCGGCTCATTCCTGTTCGTGGCCGAGGATGACAGCAACGGCGAGCGCGTCGGCTTCCTGCACATCCAGCTGGTCACCGACTTCTTCACCGGCCACCAGAACTGCCATATCTCCGACCTCGCCGTGGTCCCCGCCTTCGACGGCCGCGGCGTCGGCAAGGCCCTGCTTGGGCATGCCGAGCAGTTCGCCCGCGACCACCGCTGCGAGCGCCTGCAGCTGGCGGTGTTTCCGGGCAATGAGCGGGCGCGCAAGATCTACGCCGCCGCCGGCTACGACATCGAGATGCTGCGGATGGTCAAGCCGCTCTGACGCTTTGTCGGAGCCGCCCCGCCGGGCGGCTTGCGCAGCACGCGTCCGGCCAGGGCGCACTGATCGCTGCACTCCAACAGGGCCCTGCATGACGCACAGCCGGCGCGCTCGCCGGGGCGGTTCGGCGCAGCAGGACTGAGCGTGCCTGATTGCGCCGCCAGCGCGCGCTTGCGCTGCCACCGTCCAGGGAGCTTTTCGCTGCGCCGATCCGCCGGTCCGCGCCTGGCTTCCCGTTGCGATCACCCTCGTCACGGCGTTTCGGTATGCTCGCCGGGTTGAACCGGCTGTCACAGCGTCCTCTGGCGCCGTCAGCCGACCCATTCAGCGGAGGACAGCATGCGGCTACACGCGGTGCGAGCATCTGAGGGCGGGCCCTTCAACACCCGGGTGCTTTCCCTGGACGCCAATGGACGGATCCTCGACTGGATGTCCTGGCAGGACGCTACCTGCCTGTACGTCCGCGGCGCGGTCGCCTGGACCATCGGTGATCCCTGCATGCGTATCCGTGGCGGCTGGCAGCGCAGCAGCGGCGCGCAGAGCATCGTCGAGCTGCATCCCATCGTCGCCGCCCGCGGTCGCGCCCGACCGACCTCGCTGGACCCGTCGCCAGCGCTCAGCAATGCCGCCCTGTTCGCCCGCGATGCCCACCTGTGCCTGTACTGCGGCCACGAGTTCGTCCGCCACCAGCTGACCCGCGACCATGTCATGCCGATCTCCCGCGGCGGCCGCGACCACTGGCAGAATGTGGTCAGCGCCTGCATCAGCTGCAATGTGCGCAAGGGCAGCAGGACCCCGACCGAGGCCGGCATGCCCCTGCTCGCCGTGCCCTATCGGCCGAGCTGGGTGGAGCACCTGATCCTCTCCAACCGGAACATCCTGGCTGATCAGATGGAGTTCCTGCGCAGCCACCTGCCCAAGCGCAAGCGGGACATCCGCCCGCAGTAGGCGGCCCGTCAGGGTGCACGCGCATTGACGGGGCCTCGGGCTTCATCAACACTTCCGCCCTTGCCCGGGCCGATGGCCTGCTGCCGTATCGATGAGGGGGAACATGGGACAGGCCAGACGCCTGGCGCTGCTCGGCTTTGAGCGCGACGAGGAAGCAACCCTGGGTTCGCTGATCGGTGGACTGTCCGCTGTGGAAGGCATCGCCTGGCAGGTCGGCAGCGAAGCCGAGGCCGACGCCCTGCTGATCGACATCGACTCGATGTACGGCCAGATGAGCTGGCTGCGGGCGCAGGGCGGGCCGCGTCCGATCATCGCCCTGACCGCTTCCAGCCGCGCCGATGCCGACGCCCGCCTGACCCGACCGGTGAGCGCGGCGGCGATGAGCCAAGCCCTGCTCACCATCGGCCCCAAGCTCGGTGCGCCGCGCGCAAACGCCGCCGCACCTGCGCCCTCCGAAAAGCCCGCAGCGCCTGCGGCGCCCGCCGCCAAGGCCGCCGAGCGTGCTCCAGAAGCGCCGGCGCCGGTCGCCGAACCAAGCCCGCCACCTGCCGAGCCGGAACCGCCGCGACCGCGCCAGCTGATCGACTTCCTGCGTCCCGGCCAGCTGCCCGGAGCGGTTCGGCTGCGCGATGCCGAGCCACCGCTGGTGGTCGACACCACCCGCCGCAGCTACCTCGGCGGCGCCGCGCTCAAGCCCTATCTGCCGCTGGCCGGCGAGGAGCTGGACGCCGAGCGCTGGGAGGCGATCACCCCGCACGAGTACGACCGGCTCAAGGCCGAACTAGGCGAGCAGCCACTTGGCCGCTTGCAGTGGCTGGCCGGGCTGGGCGCCAACCGCGGCAAGCTGCTGCCGGAGCTGACCGGCGCGCTGCGTTTCAAGCTGACCAAGTACCCGACGGCGGAGCGCGAGTTCCCCAAGCACATTCGCATCGCCACCAGCATGCTCAAGCAGCCCTCGACGGCCGAGGAAATCGCTGCCGGCAGCGGCCAGCCGGTCGAAGACGTGCGCGACTTCATCAATGCCTGTGCGGCCATCGATCTGCTGGAAGCGGAGTTTCCGGCCGCCGCCAGCGACGCCGCCGAGGCCGCGAAGGGCGGCTTGCTGGGCCGGCTGCGGCGCCGCTGAGCAGGCGCCGCAGGGCACAGCAGACAATCAGTCGGCGCTTCGCCGTTCGCCGAGCTCGGCCGCGACCGAGCCTACGGTGACGATGCCCTCGGGCAGACCCACGTATTGCGCGTCCTGCCAGGCGAAATACTGATCGGCTTTCCAGATCTTGTCCTGGTAATAGTTGGGCAGGCGCATGCCAACGTAGTAGGCCCGGGTTTCGCCCTTGCCGATGCCCAGCTTGCCGCTCGGATTTCGGCTGGGCGGCAGGAACACCTCAACCGCGCTGCGCCCGCCGATCCGGCTGCCGGTCTGCTGTTTGAGGCGGCGCTGCAGATGAGCGGCCAGACGCGGCTTGGCCACGGCGTCACCATACTCGGCGTAAATGTCTTGACCGATCTCCAGCGCGCGACGTCGCTGGGCCTCATCGAGTTCGGCCCAGTACTTCTCCCGGTGCACGGTGAACACCGTGTAGCCGCGCTCGGCGGCGAGGTCCATCCAGGCATAGGCCAGCGCCGGATCACGCGCGGCGCCCTGGCCTTGCCAGTAGCGCTCGGCGATCAGCGCCTGTGCCGGCTTGTCGGCATAGCGGGCGGCACGCTCAAGCCAGGTCTGGACATAGGTCTGCTGGCCGCGCTCCAGCGCCAGCAGGGCCTCGCGGCGCCAGCGGAACCCGGGATGGGCGCCGAGGACGCCTTCCTGTTCGAGTAGATCCTGCTCGAATGGCGTGACCGAAGCGGCCACTGCTTGGGCGTAGGCGGTCGGCGAGCACAGGCCAAGGCCCACACAGAGACCACACAGTAGAAGAGTTCTCATAGCATCACTCCGGTCAGGCGCGCTGGGCGCAGTATCCTGAGGACGGCCAGCCTGCGGAAAAGGTGGCAGAAATCCGCCCCTTCAGAGGCAACTAGCGGCCTGCGCCTTGCCGGCACCTGCAAAACCCCGGAAAATCCCGGTTCTATCCAGAGTGTTCCTGCATGATCGACGCCCAGCGCTATCCCCTGCTGGCGCGCATCGACAGCCCTGCTGACCTGCGCCGCCTCCCCGAAGACCAGCTCACTGCCGTCGCTGACGAGCTGCGCGCCTACCTGATCGAATCGGTCGGGCGCAGCGGCGGGCACTTTGGCGCCGGCCTCGGGGTGATCGAGCTCACCGTCGCCCTGCACTGGCTGTTCGAGACGCCGGACGACCGCCTGGTCTGGGATGTCGGCCACCAGTGCTATCCGCACAAGATCCTCACCGGCCGCCGCGACCGCATTCACACGGTCAAGCAGAAGGACGGCGTTGCACCCTTCCCCAAGCGCGACGAGAGCGAGTTCGATACCTTTGGCGTCGGCCACAGCTCGACCTCGATCTCGGCCGCATTGGGCATGGCTATCGGGCTTGCCCGGCAGGACCACGAACGGCACGTTGTGGCGGTGATCGGCGATGGCGCGATGACCGCCGGCATGGCCTATGAGGCGATCAACCACGCCGGCGGCCTGGACCCCGAGCCGAACCTGATCGTGGTGCTGAACGACAACCGGATGTCGATCTCCGAGAACGTCGGCGGGCTGACCAAGATGTTCGGCCGGATGACCGCATCCAAGGCGCTGAACGCCGTCCGCGAGGGCGGCAAGCGGCTGCTCGGCGACAAGAAGAACCCGGCCGCGCGCTTCATGCGCCGCTGGGAGGAGCATTGGAAGGGCATGTTCGTGCCCTCCACCCTGTTCGAGGAAATGGGCTTCCATTACACCGGCCCGATCGACGGTCACGACGTTCCCTCCCTGGTCCACGCCTTGCGCACCCTGCGCGGCCTGAAGGGGCCGCAGCTGCTGCACGTGATCACCACCAAGGGCAAGGGTTACGAGCTCGCCGAGGGTGACCAGATCGAATACCACGCGGTCGGTCCGTTTGATCCCGATGTCGGCGTGGTCAAGAAGAGCGGCCCGGCCAAGACCACCTACACCCAGATCTTCGGCGACTGGCTGTGCGACATGGCCGCCGCGGATACCAAGCTGCTGGCGATCACCCCGGCGATGCGCGAAGGCTCTGGCCTGGTGCGCTTCTCAAGGGAATATCCCGAACGCTATTTCGACACCGCGATCGCCGAGCAGCACGCGGTGACCCTGGCGGCCGGCATGGCCTGCGAGGGCGCAAAGCCGGTGGTGGCGATCTACTCGACCTTCCTGCAGCGCGCCTACGACCAGCTGATCCACGACGTCGCCCTGCAGGACCTCGACGTGCTGTTCGCCATCGACCGTGGCGGCGTTGTCGGTCCGGATGGGGCGACCCACGCCGGCAGCTTCGACCTGAGCTTCCTGCGCTGCGTGCCGAACATGACGATCATGGCGCCGGCTGACGAGGCCGAGTGCCGGGCGATGCTCAGCACCGGCTTCCAGCACAGCGGACCCGCCGCGGTGCGCTACCCGCGCGGCAGCGGACCGGGCACCAGCGTTCCGACCTCGCTTGAGACCCTGCCGATAGGCAAGGCCGAGGTCCGCCGTCGCGGGCAGCGTATCGCCCTGCTCGCTTTCGGCGCGGTGCTCGGTGCCGCAGAAAAAGCGGGCGAAGAACTCGATGCCACCGTGGTCAACATGCGTTTCGTCAAGCCGCTCGATACCGCCCTGCTGGCCGAGCTGTGCGCCAGCCACGATGCCTTCGTCAGCATCGAGGACAACGTGGTCATGGGCGGCGCAGGCAGTGCGGTGCTGGAATGGCTGGCCAGCCAGGGACTTGCCTTGCCCGTGCTCCAGCTCGGCCTGCCCGACGCCTACCAGGAACACGCCTCGCGTGAGGACCTGCTCGCCGAGGCCGGCATCGACGCCGCCGGGATCAAGGCTGCCGTGCTCAAGCGCTGGCCATCTACGCCGACCTTGGCGGTCAAGCGGGCCTGAGGCCAAGGCAGCCAACCAAGCTGCCCCCCTGGGCGTCAAGTCTTCGAAATGGGCTACACGCCCAGGCGCAAAGGTCGATACCTTAGGCGCATGATTTCACCCCAATCAATCGGTTGGCTTGTTGCCGCCGCGACGCAGGCGTTTCCGACGTGCCCAACGCTTTGGGCGTGCTGCGAATGAGTGCGCCGATAGTCCTGAGAGCGGGACCGGCCGCGACAACAGGCAAGCCTGAGTCTGCGCGATGAGCCCTGCCCCGACCCGCGCGATAGCACTGGTTGAAGACGACGTTCGTACGCGCGAGGCACTGGCCAGCCGAATCCGCTCGAGCGGCCGCTATTCGATTGCCTGGACTGCTGGGCGCCTTGCCAGCGCGCGCGAGTCGCTGCGGCAGAACGCCGCCGATTTGCTCATCGTCGACCTCGGGTTGCCGGACGGCTCAGGGCTGGAGCTGGTCCGCGAAGCGCGAGAGTGCGCCCCCAGCCTGCCGATTCTGGTGCTGACCGTGTTCGGAGACGAACAGAAGGTGATCGGCGCTATCGAGCAAGGAGCCATTGGCTACCTGCTGAAGGACGAGGATGTCGACGGGGTGATCACCGCCATCGACGACACCTTCGCCGGCGGCTCGCCGATCAGTCCATCAATTGCCCGCCACCTCTTGCGCCGCATACGGCCATCCTTGCCATCGATGGGCGTGGCAATCGAAGGGGAGACCAATGCGAATTCTGAGACGCTGACAGCGCGAGAGACCGAAGTACTTTCCCTGGCCGCGAAGGGCTTCAATCATCAAGAGATTGCCGGCCTGCTCGGACTGACCGCCAACACGGTCTCGACGTACACACGGCGCATCTACCAGAAGCTCGATGTGGGCTCCCGGGCCGAGGCGGTGTTCGAGGCGACGCGCATGGGCATCCTGCCCAGGACATCATGACCACGCACCCCACCCGCCACGCAGCGCCGACCTCCCCGAGTCTGCGCGCCCTGTGGTCGTTAATGGGCGGCACCGCTATCGCCCTGCTGGCCGTGGCGCTCCTGGACCGGCTGACCCACGTGCCTCCCCCGTCCTCCTTGCTCACCGTGACCCGAGCCGAGGTGCTGGTCTCCAACGCCGCCCGCCCACCGCCGACCAATGCCGACTGGCAGTCGATCACCCTGCCGACAGCGCTTTCCACGCCGCGCCAGCAGCCGCTCTCGGTGTGGCTGCGCTTCCAGATTCCTGCTGGTATGGACCCGCAGAGCCTGCCCAACATCATGGTCAAGCGCCCCTACGCGACCGTGGTCATCTACGTCGACGGCCAACTGCTCACCGACTCGGGCAGCACACGCGACCCCCTGCCCCAGTACCGCTATGACCTGCGCTACAACCTGCCCGCGGCGCTCTTCGAGCACCATGCACAGCCCGAGGTCCATGTTCGGTTCCTCAAGGAACGCGGCGACCTCACGCTGCGTCCGATCTGGTTTGCCCCCGCGGCCGACATGCAGTCCTACAAGCGCGGCCGCAACGCGGTTGAGAAGCCCTGGCAACAAGCCATGGCCTTCCTCCTCGGCGCGCTGGCCATGGTCTATGCCGCACTCTGGACAACCCGTCGCCGCGATACCCACTTCGGCTGGTTCGCCCTGGCGCTGGCGATGTGGTCCCTGCATATCCAGATCGGGCTGCCCAACACTCCCAGCCTCGGAAGCGGCCCGTTCTGGTGGCCCCTGAGCTGGATCAGCCTGGGCTGGTTCATCATCGCCTGCTACTTCTTCAGCAACCGCTACTGGCCCCAACCCCAGCCCCGCCTGGAGCGCTTGGTACTGGCCGCCGGCGCTGCAGGCAGCGCCACGATCTGGCTTGCAGCGCAGGCGAACAGCCCGTGGCACCCGCTGTTCGCTGAGTGGCTATGGCTTCCCGCACTGCTGCTTTTGGCGGGTCTTCTACTTGGCCGAATGCTCCGCGCCACGCTTGGTCAGCCGCTCAGCCATGCCGACACTTGGCTGCCGGTGGTTACCCTCGTCTTGCTCCTGGTCGGGGCGCGAGACTATCTCTTCGACCTTGGCGCCTTTCCGGTTGGCACCGACTACGTACGCTACTTCCCACTCTGCGCACCGCTGGTCATTCTCGGATTCGGCAGTGCGCTGTTTCGCCGCTACACCGCAGCCGTGCGCGGGATCGAAGCGTTGAACCGCGATCTGGAACAACGCGTCGAGGAGAAGAGCCGGGCCCTGGCGGAGGGCTGGCAGCGTCTTACCGAGTCCGAAACCCAGCGAGCGCGCCTTGCCGAGCGCGAACGGCTAATGCGCGAGATGCATGATGGCATCGGCGGCCAGCTGGTCCAGGCAATGGCCCTAGTCGAAGCCTCGCCCGGCGGCGATGCGGACGCCCTCCGCGACGTGCTGCAGGCCTGCCTGGACGATCTCCGACTGATACTCGATTCGAGCGACCCTGCGAGCGACTCTCTCGCCGATGCGCTCGCCCAGTTTCGCCAGCGGATCGCACCACGATTGGCGCGGATCGGGCTTGAGCTCGAATGGCCCTGGCAGGACATGCCGGAACTCCCGCGCGCCGAGCCCGACCTCGCCCTGCAATGGCTGCGCATCCTGCAGGAATTGATCACCAACACGGTCAAGCACGCACACGCCCAACGCATCCAGGTGCGCTTCCAGTTGCGCCCGGCCACGCGCACGGAATCCCGCGCATTCCTGATTCTCGACTATGCCGACGATGGCATCGGCCTTCCGCCTCCCGAGATGCGCGAAGGCCGCGGCCTGCCCGGTATCGAGTCGAGGCTTCGCAGCCTGGGTGGACGGTTGCACCTGCTGAAGCCAGCTCAGGGGTCCGCCTGTCGGGTAGAACTGCCACTGTGCAGTGCGCCGATCGAACGCAGTGATGACGAAGACCAAGCGCCTTCGCCTGCGACCAAGATCCGGGAGGGTTTTGGCGATGCGCCGGACTAAAACCTGCAGGCCGGCGGCCGAGCCGATGCACTCAACCAATTCTTCCACCGCAACAGCGAGCGCCCCCTGGCTGGCGCAGCGCGACCGGCGCTCAACAGAGGCCCGATGAACCCGTACTCGACGCTTTGAGCGGAGAGGAGTTTGGGCTTGCCATCTGCAATCCCCCGAAAGTGGAGACAGTTAGAATGAACCGACCACTCTCATCATGCCTGCCCATGCTTGCAGTGCTGTGTGCTGGACCTCTTGCGCCGGCACAGGCCATAGCGGCCTGCAACGGCCTTCCAGCGCCGGAGTTTCGACTGAGGAACTTCTCGCCGTGCGCGCCAGCCGGCATCCGATTTCTGGATGTGGACTCGCCGGTGCCGGTCAACCACTTTGGCGATTGCACGACCGTGGACGCGAACGGGCAGCTCATCTACACGCTCGTGGAATCCGGCTCCGCTGCTTTCTCCAACGGCAACGGACCCTTCGCCGATCTAGACGCCGAGATCGTCTCGATCGGCCCAGGCCAAGCGGGAGGCATAGTCGAAAGCACGGTTTCGCTCAGGGTCCGGCGGGTCAATGATCTGGTCGCGTGGGTGAACGTACCGGTGCGCTACACCTACAACGTCGAAGCGCAAGTCGGTGCGATCGGCAACAACATCTGGGCCGGCCGGATGCATGCCGGGATCTCTGGCTTCTCGAGCCCGAGCGTAATCGCTGAAGCCTGCACCATGCTGCCCAGCTTCGGCACGGGCTGCGATCCCAACAGCGATCAATCGGCGTCGAGGAGCGGCTCGGGACTCCTTCTGCTCGGAGAGGGCGCCATAGCCACAGGGTTTGCGACCGCCTTCGGTCTGGTCAGAAGCACCCATCCTACCGACCCCGGGCAGATCGGTCCCAACATCCAGGGCACCGCCGTTGCAGAAATCCGATTCGAGATCGACCCCAACTTTGCCTTTGCCAGCGCCTTCGAGCTGGAGTACTCGGACGGCGCCTGCATTTTTGGTGGAGATGCAGGCAGCTTCGAATGAACACCAGCCCGGGATCGATCGCGACGTCCGATATGCGCCAGATGCGGCACGATGTCTTTGCTGTCAGCGCCCTGCAGACCGATGCAGCAGCACAGACCACCTGGGGCCTCAGGCTGGGATATGCCTCTGTCCTGACGGGCAGCGACCGGGCCGGGGCGGAAGTTTCTCTTTGGATCGGGAATCCGCTTTATCGAATCCCCGACCGGTGACTAGTGTTGAAAGCAACCGGCGCCTCGACCATGCGTCTCAACGGCTGCCGCACCCGAACACCACCTATGGGTAAAGCAGAGGCTCAACCATTGCGGCATGGCGACTCGATGCTCGCAAGCTGGTGCACCCGGTGCTATTGACCCTCCGCACAATTGAACTGCAAGCGAATACGTGGCCAACGGCGATCAGCATGTCCAGCTTGGGCACAATCCAGGCCGGTCGCTCAGAGCGCAACGCGCCGTCCCGGCGCTGACATGATCGGATCGATATCGACGATCCAGGCGGCAACCGGGGACGCGAGGATACGACAGCGCAGCGACCCGAAGTGCGCCGCCGATGTTGGGACGATGTGCGCGCGCCGGCGTTCGACGTCCAGCATGACCAGCACTTCGGCGTCCGCCGATGACGTCCCGACGGTCAAGTCGATCGCATGACCAATCTCGCGCAACCGCTGCAAGCCAAGCAGCTTGCTCGCGTCCCAGTCCTCAGGGCCCTCGCATCGTGGGGTCGGCCAGAGGCGGGCGAGGCGCTCTTCGACACGCTGCATCAGCAGCATCTGGAAACGCGCAGCGAAGTGTCCGGCATCCACGGGAACGAGCGTCTCCGGCACCGTCCCACAGGCCAACGGGGCGTTCACCGGCGACTCCCGGCGGTCATTGCTGGCCATCTATTCGAAATCCGCGAGGAAGATGACCTCGTCAAAGGCGCGTGGATCGTACTCGAAGGCCCCCGCATCGGGCAGGGCGTCCCGCTGCCGACCACGAAAGTCCGTGGTGATGTAGGCATTGGCCAGAGGCTCTCCTCCGTCGACGGCGACGTCCGTGGCGAAGCGCGGCATCAGGCCAAGGCGGGCATAGGGATCCGGCGACTGTGCGAATCCCGGGTCCTCGGTGGTGGAATGGCGATCCCAAGGGGGATCTGGGCTGTTCGCGTTGACCTCCGACCACCACACCTCCAGCGCGGAGGGCGCGCCCTTTTCCATGGCGACGGTCTTCGTCGGAGGCGCGCCGAAGAAATCGCCCCAGCGCGCCCCGGCCGATTCGGCCGCGGGAAAGTGGCAGTGGTTGTAGTCCACGCCAGTGAAATCCGATCGCCGCGCCTGCAGCTGCCAGCAACGGAACTGGGGAGAAGCGCCTGCATAGAAGACGGCGTTGGAAGACACCGAGAGATGGCCCTGGGTCACCAGTGGATCCGGCCGGACGCTGAGTGCGACGGCGATGAAGGGGGACGTGGAAGCAATGAACATGGAGTTGTGCCGCATCCATACCCCTCGGCTCGCAGCCACCGCGGCACTGTCTTGCAGGCTGATGCCAACGCCGGGCATGTCGATGCTGCGCACCAGCACATTGTTCTGAACGAAACAGTTCCTGCAGTTGGAAAGCCACATCGCTGCGGCTCCGAACTCATTGAACCGGTTTCCGACCAGAAGATTGAGGCCAAACCCGCCGCCTCCGGAATAGCGAACCGGAATGCAATCGGCGTCGACCCGATCCCTGACTTCGTCGAACAGGTTGTCCAACAGGTTGAGGACGGCCACCGCTTCGATTCGTAGCGAATGGGTCGCGCAGCGTTCAGCCGGCAGGCTACCTGTCTGCGAGAAGCGGCTGCCCAGAACGGTTGCCGCGCTGATGCCACGCACGAGCAGGCCGGCGCCCGCCGGATCGTCGAGACCATTGCCCAAGAGATTCACGGTATCGAGCTGCACGGAGAGTGCGGGTGAGCCCTCCGCACGCAAGGCATGGCTGCCATTGCGGATCAACTCGCCTCCCGATACGCGCAGGCGTCGGTAGTTGTAGGCACAGCTGCCACTGGCATCACAGCCTTCCGCAGGAAGACGCACGCCAACCTCGTGACCGACGATTTCCAGATCGACCAGATCGACAAAGTTGCGGCTGGGGTGAATCAGCAGCCCAACCCCCAACACGCCTGCCCTGGCAACGCGCAAGTCTGACAAGCGGACGTAGTCATCGGGCTGCTGCAGCGGATCAGCCAGTTCGAGCACTGCTTCGTTGCCCAACCGCTCCAGATAGGGTCTCGCTATCCCCCCCCAGCTCGGCAGGTAGCTTCCGATTTCGCAGGGCGCAGTCTCTGTCTCGGTGGGCAAGGCGCGGCAGCCGCTGTTTTCCCACAGCGTTCCGGTCTCGCTGCCGAGTTGCCAGGCGCCACCGCGGCAGAGTCGGATGGAGTCACCGTTGCGCAGGTTCGGGAACAGCTGCCGGGCTCGCTCCAGAGAACGCAGCGGAGCCTGTTCAGTGCCCGCATCGAGGTCGTTGCCGGGGACGCAGGCCGCCTCCGCGCCGAATCCGCAGTTGCACACGTGAAAGGTCCTCGCCTGCGCATTGAGCTCGCCTCCGAATGCGAGAAGCAATGCCGACAGGCCGAAGGCAAGCCGAGGATGGGCGTGGATCATGGCAAGTCCTCGAAACCATCGACCCAGATCCGCCGGATCAGCGGACCGGTGTAAGGCGGCGCCGGCAAAGCCCCTTCTCGCGGCAGGCGGCTGAAATTGGGATCGAGCAAGGTTGGCTGCGCCGTATCGAACCCGAACAGCTCTTCGCCGTGAATGGGCTTGAGATGCGTCGAAACCGACGGATCCCCTGTCGCCACCCAGATCACGCCGTTTCGCCAAGTGAAAACATCGGAGATGTCGCCGTAGCTCAAGGGGCTGATCGGCGATGGCGTCCCCTGACCGCGCCCTGGGAGTTGGCTGTAGAACACCCTCCACTGCACCTCCGGCTTGGTCATGGTCCAGAGCTCGGGAAAGGTGGCCCGCTGGACTTGGGTGAGCGGCGGGCGCCAGTAGGTGCGTTCGGGCGCTCGGCCGTAGAAGAGAAAGCCGTTGACACTGCGCAGCGCGATGAGCCGGCCCTGCTCTGCGTCGGCGGACCAGGGGGCTTCGATGCGTTGAGTGCTCGACGGTGTGCCGTCCGTGCGCCACAACTCGCCACGCTCAACCCGGGTGTGGTTGAGGGCGAAGTACAGATAACCGTCGTGCCAGGCCATGCGCCCCAAGGGCACCTCCCAACCCGACGGCAAACTAGCGATTTGCGCAAGGCTTCCTGGGGAACCATCGGTCACCCATAGACTGCGCTCGCCGCTGGCAATGCCGGTGCCCCGCAACAGGGCGATACCCGTGAACTCGTCCCAATGCAGCAGATCAAGCCTCAGACTGGAAGACTGACTCGGGTTGTCCAATCGAAAGGTCCCGAGCGGCGTGCCATCAGTGGACCAGATCGCCGTGCCATCGCCAGGCAATGCGCTACGCGCCTGGATCAGCAATTGCTGCCCGACCCGGGACACCGCACGGACTTCGTAGGCACCCGCCATCGGCAGGCGCTGGAGCAGGCCCGATGCCACCGACCAGACTACGCCGTTCGCCCGCTCATCGGCGTTGTCAGCCGGGTTGCGTGAAAGCGCGGCAAACACCAGATGCGGCCCCACCCGACCGAGCGGGTCATAGGTGTAGTTCCCCTCACCGACCGTAGCTTCCAGCCGGGTGCCCTCAGGGCTGCCGTCGGTGCGCCAAAGCTGGTTGGGAAAGTCCTCATCGCGCTCGTCCACCGCAGAGAACCAGACCTCACCGCGGTCTCCGCGCCATCCCGGAAATCCGATGTTCACCGACGGGAAGCTGCCTCCCAGTGGCACGATGGCCGGGTCCGCTGCATCTTTTAGTGCCCCGCTCAAGGGATCCAACAACTGAAGCCGCGATGCGCCGACCGGGGCACCGATCAGTTCGAGCAGAAAGCCTCGCTCGGCCAGCGCCACGCGGCTCACTTGACTGCCCACCGGAAGGATGACTGTTCGTATCTGCCCGGGGCCCTGCCAAAGCATCAACTGACGCTGCCCGAGCGGCACGTCCCCCACCGCCAGGAGCAGTGCATCGGGGTGTTGGGCAACAATGCGTGGGCGCAGGCTGGCGGGGCCCGGCAGCAAGTCATCCACCAGACGCGCCTTGTGCCCTGCGGCGCTGGCGATGATCTGCAGGGTCTCAGCGCCCGGCTGGCTCGGATCCAGCTCCAGCCAGCCGGGCTCCTCAGCCTTACCGACCGCGTCCTGCACGCGTGCGCGGATTCTGACCGTGTCTGCAGAGCGCCCCGATATCAATCCATCCTCATAGAGGCCCATTCGAAGGCGCGCCTGAGCGTACAGATTCAGCCAGAGAGAGGCCGCCAATGGCACGTCGGTATCCATCCCCAACGGCTGCTCGTCCACCGCCGCCTGTTCTGCTATGGGCAAGGGGCCAAGGATCGGATCGGCCGGCGTTGACACGAATCGGGGGAGGAAATCGCCCCACTGCAGCCATCTGGATCTCTGGTCGATCACATCTGCTGGAGAGGCGGCATTGACCAGCCAATCGGCTACCGGCACCTCGATGCCGCGGGGCGAAGTGCTGATCGAAACAGACCGCACCAGATCCATTCGCGAGCAGTCCGCATCGTCATCGGCAAAGGTCGCAGGAAGTTGGGAAACGGAGCACCGCGAGCCCATGGCCGGGCTGAATAGCGAGAAGTAGCGCCAAGCGGCCATGCCCGCCGGCCGCTGGACATCGATCGGGTTGTCGAGACGAAGACGGATACGCCCGAGGGTTAGCGAGCCCGTTGGTGTTCCTGGCTGCTGGATAACCCGAAACGGCAGCGAGGCGGTTGCCCGCACGTCGGACTCAATGCGCGTGACCTGCAGTAGCGGAAAGCCGCTGACGTCCGTCCAGTCAGGATCGTTGGCGGCCATGCCGACCGCTGCTTTCGCCTCGACTTCGGCATACACGCTGTCGTCTCCCCAGGCGAAGCGCTGTCCGCCCGGAAATCCACCCTCTTGTCGTCCCGTCGCGACGCGGGCGAAAGCACTTCCACCCGAGGTCCTGGCGAAACGGTCGCTCGCCCAATCAGCGAGGTCGAAGTGGCTTGGAATCCCCGAGATGAAAAGCAGTTCGTCGAACCGTGGATTCGCCCCGATGCGTCGATCCACGGATCCGTTGCGCCATCCCCAGAGATCACCAGAGAAAACTGGCCACCATCCGCTACAGAAAGCGTAGGTCGTACTGTCTGCTTCGATGAGGTGCCCGCTGCTCGTGCAGGCGTCTTCGGGGACAAGATCGAGTTCTCCATCGAAGCGACCAAAACTGCTCAAGCTTGGGCGCACGTAGCTGGGTACACGAACCGCGACACGGTTGCCCAGAACATACTCCGGGCTCGAATGCGAGTAGCCGGGATAGCCTTGTTGCTCGGGCAGCGAAAAGCGTTCGCCGCTTATCAGGCTGAGCGTTTCTTCCTGATAGTTCCACAGGGCGCTCGTGTCGCCCTCTGGCAATACCAACGAGGCGGGAGGCCAGGTGCCGTCCTGGGCAGCGACGCGTCCGACGGAAGCCAGGACGATCAGGATTGCGGCAACGGAACCCAGGACACCGCTGCGCCCCCTCCCGGGGGATGGGCCGATATCCAGCGGACGGACGCCTGTCGTGTCGATATTCATGGCGCTTCGAATCCGTTGGCAAAGAACTGAGGCACTGTGGCGGAGGCGTATTCCCAAGCGCCGACGTCCGGGATGCCCACGCGCGCCTGGAATAGGAAATCCAGAGGACTGCTGTCGAGCGGAGCGCCCGCATCGATTCCCGCAGAACCAGGGATCAACCGCAGGCCCAGGCCGTCGACCGGGTCGAGGATCGAGAAGCCAGGCGCCCGCCATGCCGAGTGCTGATCGTGCCCACTGGTCGACTGCCATGCCTGCAGCCCTGCAGCACCCGCCCCTTCTCCGTTGACCCACTCCGCGCCTGGCGCTGCAGGTGCCACGCAGAGGTTGTGGTCAATGCGCGGGTAGGCGTCGAAGGGCGGCGCCAGGGTCAGGCAGTTGAACCCGCTGTCGGTGCCGGAGTAATGGATGGCATTGGACACGATGCGGGCGCGGTCGGCGGGCGTCGCAGTGCGCAGGTCGATCCCGATCCCCGATGCGGAGGAGCCAAACAGGATCGAGTTGTTGCGTACGGTGATGCGCGCATCCGCCAGGTCCTCGCTGCGCGCAGCAAGGTCCGGCGCGGCAATCGCTCGGGTATAGATGGGCTGCTGCTGGACCACGATGTTGTTCTCGATCAGGCAATCCTGACAGGCACTGACACCGATGCCCACGTTGCCGACGTTCCAGACCTCGTTGCCGCGAATGACCAGGTCAACGAAGCCCTCTGGCGTGCCGGGGTAACCCGGATCCACCGCGATGCCCCAGCATCCGGGCCCCGCAGCCCCGGGCAGCTCGAAGATCCGGTTGGACTCGATCTGCAGGTTCCGGTGCTCGCCGTGTACCACCAGTGAGGCCCCCTGGCAGGCGCCCTGGGCATCGAGGGCCGAACCGAACAGGGTGTTGCCGAAGATGCGCAGGCCGTCGGTATCGCCGGACAAGTAGATGTTGTGGTCGAGGATCGCCCGTGACCCGTTCCGCTCAAACAGATTGCTTTCGATCACCGTGAATGAGCTGCCACCCAGCCAGCCCTGCGAGCGGTTGTCATGGATGTACGAATGGCGCAGCTGGATGCCGCTGTTCCGACCATCACATTGCGGATCGACCGGGTTGCAACCCTGACTACCAGCCAGATGGACGCCAATGGCAAAGCCGGAAATGTCCAGGTGTTCCAGGCGAACGGCGTCGATATCGTTGTAAAGGAAGATGCCGAATCCCGAGCCACTACCGACCAGACGCAGCCCGCTGATCACATAGCCCGACTCGCTCTCGGCCAGGCCGCCGTCGGCAAAGTCGAAACCGTCATCGCCGTTGGTTCGCGTGATCAGTGGGGGCGGAGCGTCTGCGGCGACCCCGTCGGGGAAATATTGCTGCACGTAGCACGGCTGGGTCGCCCGGCACTGCCGGTTGACCCAGCGATCGCCGCTGCGGGCGTCCAGCGTCCAGGCGCCCCCGGCGCAGAAGAACAAGCCGTCTCCGGCCGCCAGGTTGGCAAAGGCCAGCCGCGCACGCTCGTAGCTGCGCCAAGGCTGGGCTCGCGTGCCCGGCGCGGCGTCGTCGCCCGGCACACATCCAGCCATGCTTCCCGCGTCGCACTCACACACGTGGTAGTCGGTCGCAGCCGCCGGGACAGCATGCGCCGCCATGCTGAGGAGCACACAGGCAAGCTGCCAGCGAAGCGTCCGTTCGTACCATCCAGCCATCTGCACGCACCTTTCGCCGGGGAACTGAGCTCAAGGCTAGTGAGAGCCCCCCCCGGGGTTCATCGCATGATCGCGGGATTGACAACGGACAAACGGGAGGTGTTGACCGACAGGCGACATCGACCCAATCGATCGATCGCTCATGCGACGCTCTGCGCCGAGTCAGGGGCGGAGCGCGGACGCGCGTGCTTGCGCCTTGGAGAGCCCGACGAGCCGGTCCAACGTGAGTCAGCGGGAGGAGAACTCGGCGTGACGCAGCGTCCGCGCTGGCCACTCAGCCGACATCCAGTTCACGCCTTCAGCGATGAGCGTCGGCGCCAAGGGCCGTTGGTCGCCGTCCAGCAGCGCATGCCCCACGCCTGGCAGCGACCAGTAGTAGACCGGCCGGTTCGGCTGCTGCCTGATCAGCTCGATGACGGCCGCATCGGCGCTGGCGATCGGCACCTGATCATCGAGCACGCCGTGCACGATCATGACCGGGACCCTGCTCTTCAGCAGCGACTGCAGGGGCGTATTGCGCACCGCAAAGCTCTCCCAGCGCGCTGCTTCGTGCCCCATCCAGGGCATGTCGCGCCGCCCATCGAGCAAGCCCGAGATCGCATCCAGCTGCGCTTGCACCGGCATTTCCGCGCCGTGTCGCGCACGCTGGAGCATGTCGAACAGCTGACTGATGCCCATGCCGGACAGCAGGATCACGCCGCGGATATCCGCCCGACCGATCGCGACCGCCGCGGCGACATCGGCGCCTTCCGAACTGCCCACGAGAATCAGCTGTCTGACTTCCTGACGGCTTCGCAGATAGTCCAGTTGAGCACGCACGTCAGCCCCCCGCTGTTCCAGCGTAACGCCGCCTTCCTCGGCGCTGCGGGCCTTGGGTTCACTGCGCTGCATCGCCTCGGCATCCAGCGTCGGCGAGGAAGCATCCAGCGAACGCACACCGCGCCGATCCAGCAGCGCCACATGCACGCCCAGAGCGTCCTGTTCCGACGCGCTGAGCAGCGGCGCGCCCGCAACAACACCCGTGCGCTCCCCTACCCGCACCCGCTGCAACACCGGCTCGCACAGACTCTCGCCGATCATCACCAGGGTCAGTCTGGACTCGCCATCGCTACGCATCAGCACATCCGGGGCCCACTGCCCGGGGGTGGCCGGCGGAACATGGCGGACAAAGCCCGCCACGGCCGGAGGCGGTTCCACCAGGGATTCGATCCGCGCCCCCTGCCCGTCCGGTGCCTCCCCGGTACGCGGGAGACCCGGCGCACTCAGCAGCATCCAGGCACCCGTCAGCACACCGGCAAGGGCTACAAGTTTCCCGAACATGGCGCCCTCAGTCCTCGCAGCGCGGTGCCAGCGCAGGGGCATGGATGAGGCCCTGCATCACCTGCGCAGCCCCCTTCCACCAGCCGGAGCCGTTGTTCACGTAGTAGCCGACAAAGCCGGTGTTGCTGCCACCCGGAAGCTGCTCATCAAGCGCCGTCAGCAGCCGCGCGCAGCTGCCCGGCCCTCCGGGCGACAGCGCCTGCGCCGCTAGCAACCAGGACAGCGTGTGCGGGTAGTTCTGCGAGTAGAACTCCGAGCCGAAGGTTGACGAGGCGTCTGCGCAACTCAGCACCTGAGTGCGGGTCGCGTCGAGCGTGCAGCGCATCTGCGCCCACCATGCGCCGTTGCTGTCGATCGACCCGCCAGCCCCCCGCGTAATGCCATAGGCAAGATACTGCCGCGGGGCCTCGATCAGCGTGCGATGCAGGGCCGCCGCGATGGAGGGCGGCAGGGTGTCACGATAGTTGCGCCACAGGCGATGCAGAAACGGCAGGTGGAGTGCGTTCTGCATGAACTGCTGATCGACGATGCAGTCCGTGCCCTGAGGCACATCGGCCACGCACAGCACGCCCGCGCTCAGATTGTCCTGGGCCAGCTCGGAGACAATCTCCATCAGGCGGGCGTGGCAGGTTTCGCCGACCATGCCCGGCACGAACTCCGCGCAATTGGCCAGCATCTCGAAGTGCTGCACCTTCTGGCGCTGGATCGAAATGCTGCTGATGAACGGGTCGCGATTGCCCTGCTGGGCGCGAGGGATGCCGTAGCGATTGACCAGCATCGCGCCGCTGGCCGAGAAGCGCTCGATGATCGCGGGGCCGGGGCGAATCGCGTAGCCGTAGGCCTGCCCCCCGTTGTAACTGTAGTCATCCGATCCGAAACTGGCGCGGTGCCACTGGCCTTCCCCAGTGCCGCCCGACTGCACGGCGACGCCTTCGTAGATGCCGGGGTTCTGGTTGCCGGTGTTCAGATAAGCGGTGAACAGCTGCAGCCAGTTCTGCGGCAGGGCGAAGTCCCAGCTCCAACGCGGATCGCCGGTCCTGAACCATTCCATGTGTTCAGCCCCGGACGCATTCCAGTAGTTGTAGCGAAGGTTGTTGGCGGACGGATTGGGGAAGGTCTGACCGGCGGTGAACAGGTCGAACTGGATATCCGGCCAGAGCTGAGACCCATAGGTCTTGGCGCGCGCCCACTGCGGGCCCACTGTGTCGGCATGCAGACGCTCCATAGCGGTTTGGTAACTCTGCGCCGAGGGCGAGATGGGTGCACTTGCGATGGGGGGCAGCAGGTCCGCCCGATCAAAGTCCGCCACCGAGGCCCGGACCAGCAATCCGCGCTCGATGGCAGCCTGCCCCTGAGGGCCGAACGCTGTCAGGTCTGCATCGCCGATGCCGAAGCGCCACCTGCCACGTGTCCAGATCGCCTTGCCCTCGCCGATCACCAGCGGTTCGGAAACGATGTCCATCGAGAGGCTGTTGCGCCCGTCGGCTTCGGCGCGCAGCCCCATCGGCTCGCGGTAGCGCATGAAGGCCTGCTGCATGGCAAGGAACAGTCCACTGCCAGCGATCTGCGCCAGAGCAGGCTGCGACCACGACTCCGCCTGACGCTGGACCGTGCCGCTGTTGCGCACCACGGCGCGGCGCCTCCAAGGCGTTCCGCCGCCTTTTTCCTGCAGGACCGACAGGTCTGAATGGCCTGCCTGAACCTGCCAGCCTTCGGATGAATCTACGGCGTAGCGCAGGTCCGAGGCGCCTTGTAGCGAAAGCCGCAGCCCGGCCCGGTCGACGGTCGTCGCTTCGTCGGTCATGTCCGCGGAGAAGGCCTGCGAGCACTCGTTGCGCAGATGAAACTCGACGTCCACGTCGCGGCTTCCCCGGGTGAAGCCCAGCACCAGCGTGTAGCCGAATCGCTCATAGTCGTAGCCCGGGCCGACGCAACGCGTCGCCCCAGGCTGGATGAAGTGGCCGCGCATCGACAGCACCGCTCGGACCGGACCGACTTCCCACCAGCCAAAGCGGCCCGGGTCCAACTGCGCGGTCGCCCCTGCGGTGCCCAGTTCGCTGCCAAGACCCGGCAGGCGCAGGTAAGGACCATCACCCGGCGCGAAGGCGTAGACCGGCTGATCCAGGCCCGGACCGAGCAGGCGAACCGAGGAGAGCCCGGCGGCGGATCCGCTGTCGACGCGGAACACGGCGGCTCCCGAGGACACTTCGAATACCCCGCCTGCCTCGGATCGAACCAGGGCAAGCGGGTCCGCCGGCGGCTGGACGGGCTGGGCGAGGCGGACCAGCGCATAGCGCCGTGTTTCACCGGCACCGATACCCGGCTGCAGGGAGACCTCCAGCCAGCGCACCGGGCGCGAGACATCGGCCAAGGGAGCACCCCAGCGGCTGCGGACGCTGAATTGGGCGGGGACCAGCCGGTCTCCGGAGGCAACCACCGCCAGTCGTGGCAGATCGCTGTCGAGCACGCCGGCGCTGGCCGGCACGGGCACGGCCGAGAACGCCACTTCATCGGCCCGGTCAACGGGAAGGTCGTTGCGCACCTCGAGGCAGGCGATTTCCTCCAGCGGCTGACTGGGCAGCGGGCCCCAGTCGTAGCGCGCCGGCGGTGCGGCGCCCGCGTCCGGACAGCGCAGCGCCGAGGAGACCGCTTCGAAGCCGTTGGCGAACACGGTGTCGGCAGATTGGGCGGCCGCTTCACCGCAGAGGCCGAAGGCACCCACGACAGAAAGCAGAGTGAGGCGGATTCTTGTACTCACGACCATGTGGCGGAGCATCGTGGATTCCGAGTCGGGCCAGAGCATCACGTTGCAGCGATCGCAGCGTCGCCGCGAGGCACGGGCAGAGACTTGACATCCGCGGATTTCTACTGACCCTGCAGGCTGCACCGCACCGATAAACGGCCAGCGAAACGGCCAGAGACTTCCTGACTCCCGCCCTCGGCAGAATGCGGCAGGGGAGTCTCGAGGGCGCTGTCAATTCCCGATTCCTGCGACGCAAGGCGCTGATCGTTGTCCGTACGCTGAGTCAATGGCGGGCCGTTCTCACAGGGTTCGGGACGCCGCTGGCGGGTCTGGGAAATGGCACGAACACAGGCCTCGTAGTCCGCAGCACAAGATGATTCCGCAGCACACCTTGCGAGCCTCTTCGGCGCTGCCAGTCCACACACCAAGGGAAACGGAGGTGCCCATGAACACGCGTTGGAGCAGTAGCACCGAGGGAGTCCACTGGCCCGAACTGGCAACCCTGGTCCGCCGCGCACCGTTGGGGGACAAGAGCGCCGAACACCTCAAAAGGGTCTTCGGCAACAGTCAGATCGTGGTCTTCGGATACGCCGGAAACCGGCTGGTCGCTGCCGGCCGAGCGCTCGCCGACGGCGCGGAATGCGCCTACCTCGCAGACATCGTCGTCCTGCCCGAGTACCAGGGTCTCGGCTGGGGAAGCGAAGTGCTGCGTAGGCTGATGAGCGCAGTAGCCGGCCACCGCCGGATCCTGCTGTTTTCAGTGCCGGGCAAGGAAGGGTTCTATCGACATCACGGTTTCAGGCGACTGCTGACCGCCATGGCGATCTTCGAGGACGAGGCCCTGGCCATCTCCCGTGGGCATCTTGAGCCGTGAACTCCTCAATTCGAGAGTAGAGGGCGGTGGATGGAAAGCACCGGACAGGGAGCCACGAGCTTTCGCAGCCCGCCTCGTACTCCCACCCCTGTGCGGTGCGGCCGCGTCCAACACTCGACTGTCTGCTCGGAATAAGCGGCCGGGCCATGATGATTCGATGCCTTACTCCGAGCCCTGCGATCAGGCGGACCTGAATCCGCCGCTCACGCGCTCGCGACCGGCCAGGTCGCGCTCGGTGAAAACCTCTGCGTAGCCTGCGCCGCGCAGCAGGTCGCGCACCGCGGCACCCTGCTCCCAGCCGTGCTCGAGCAGCAGCCAGCCGCCCGGGCGCAGCCGCGCGCAGGCCTGGTCGATGATGCAGCGGATCGCATCCAGGCCGTCGGGCCCGGAGACCAGGGCCAGCCTCGGCTCGCGATCGAGCCCGTCGCGCTGCAGATGGGGGTCATGCTCGGCCAGATAGGGCGGGTTGCTGGCGATCAGATCGAACGAGGCGACAAGGGCTGAAAGCCAGTCGCCCACAAGCCAGTCGAGGTTGTCCAGCGACAGTCGCGCAGCGTTGCGGCGCGCGACCCCGAGCGCGGCGCGACTGCGATCGACGGCGAGCACGCGAATAGCGGGGCGCTCGGCGGCCAGCGCCATCGCCACCGCGCCGCTGCCGGTGCCAAGATCGGCCACCTGAAGCGGACGATGCCGAGGCAACCTTGCCAGCGCCGCGCGCACCAGCAGCTCGGTATCAGGGCGCGGAATCAGCACCTCCGGCGAGACTTCCAGATCGAACTCCCAGAAGCCCTGTCGGCCGAGCACATAGGCCAGCGGCTCGCCGGCGCGCAAACGGGAAGAGGCGGACTGCACGCGGTCGATCTGCTCCGCCGACAGGACAGTCTCAGGCCGGCTGAACAACACGTTTCGCTGCAGATCCAGCACGCCGAGCAGCAGGGGTTCGGCCAGTCCGGGGTCGGCGGCATGCACGCCGCGCAACCAGCGCAGGGCCTCGGCCAGGGTGGCAAACGTCGACTCGGGGTCAGATTCGGGCATCATGCGCGGCATGTTACCGGTCACCGCCACCCTGCCCAGCGCTCCCGTTGATATCGGGGGACAGCTTGAGGCAGCCCTGAAGACCTTCTGGCGACACTGGAAGGCCTGCTTCCTGCTCGCCCTGATTCCACAGCTGCTGGCCCTGCTGCCACTGTTGCCGGTGCTCGGCTTCGAAGGCGGCGGCGATCCGCTTGCCGCCCTCGAGCAGGCGTTCAGCTGGTACACCCGCCCGCTTGGCTGGTTGCTGTTCCTTTTTGCCATGCTTGGCCAGTTATTCCTGTACCTGGCGCTGTGCTTTCGGCTCGGCTACCGGGCTCGCGGACAGGACCCGGGTCTTGCGCGCAGCGCCAACGCAGCGTTAAGCCGGTTCGCGGCGGGGCTTGGGAGCGTGGCGCTGTTCTTTGTGCTGCTCATGCTCGCCCTGCTGCCTGCATTGGTTCTGCTGGGTCTGGCCTTCAGCGGGACTCTGGGGACCCTGTGGAGCACCCTGGCCGGCCTGCTCGGCCTGCTGCTGATCGGGCCGGGCGCCTGGTGGATGGTCGCCGCGGGCCTTGGGCTCTACTGCTGCATCCTCGAACGAACCGGACCGGTGGCCTCGCTGCTCCGCAGCCTGCGGCTGATCCGCGGGCACTGGTGGGAGGCCAGCGCGGTGCTCGGCGTGGTGCTGGCTGCGCATCTGGTCGTGCATATCGGCGCCAGCACGCTTGGCGGGTTGGTGATCGGCGCTTCGACATTGGGCAGTGATCAGCTCGACATCATGGCGCCCATGCGCATCATGCTGGCCCTGCAGCTGCTGATGAGCCCGCTGGCTGCCTGGCTGCAGATCTGGCTGAGCTGCGGCGTGCTGGTGATCTTCAACAACCGGGTGTTGGCCGAGGCAAGCAGCGCCGCGCCCGCCTGATCAGTCGGCGGCGGCCAGCAGGTCGCGCAGGAAGGGCACGGTCAGCCGGCGCTGGGCGGCGAGGCTTTCGCGGTCAAGCCGCTCCAGCAGCTGCAGCAGGCCCGGCAGATCGCGGCCGACGCGGCGGAACAGGTACTCGAGCGCGGCCTCGTCCAGCTGCATGCCCAGCGCCTCGGCCCGGGCACTGAACCAGCGCCGGCGCTGGGCCTCGTCTAGCGGCTGCAGCAAGCCCTGGGCCGACTGGCCCAGCCGCGAACGCAGGTCAGGCAGCAGATCCTGCCACTCGGCCGGATTGCCGCGACTGGCGTAGAGCATCCGCCCGCCGGCATCGCCGACCCGGTTGTGCAGGGCGAACAGGGCGCGCTGCAACGGCGCATCGACCAGCGCCTCGTCGAGATCGTCCACCGCCACCACGGCCAGCGCGGGCTGGGCCTCGACCATCGCCGCGGCCGGCGTGCCGAGCGCCGCCAGCGGCAGGTAGCCGGCGCTGCGGCCATCGACGGCAAGCGCCTCCATCGCGCCGAGTACCAGATGGGTCTTGCCGCTGGCAGCCGGGCCGCGCAGCAGCAGATGGCTGGACGGCGCGGCCAGCCAGTCGCGCAGCAGGGCGAGCGCCGGCGCGTCGTCCGGAACGAAGTCGCCGAGCCCGGCGCGCGGCGGGCGCGCCAGGCGCAGCGGCAGCTGCGGAATGTTCACGCCGGGCGGTCGCCGTCGCCGGTTGGCTGCGCAGACGGTGCGACATCCGCGCCCTTGTCGGCAACGCTGCCAGCCGGCTGCTCCTGCGGCGACGGCAGACCCTGGTCCGGCGGCGCGCGCGGCGCCAGCCCGCCGCCGTACAGCGCACTGGCGGTGTAGCGCTCATGCATGTAGCGCAGCACGACCATGACCACGGCGGCCACCGGCAGTGCCAGCAGCACGCCGGTGAAGCCGAACAGCTGGCCGCCGGCCATGATCGCGAAGATCACCGCGACCGGGTGCATGCCGATCTTGTCGCCGACCAACCAGGGAGTTAAGAGGAAACTTTCGATGGTCTGGCCGATGCCGAACACGGCGAGCACCAGGACCACGTGCCAGATGTCGCCGTACTGGACCAGGGCCGCGACCACGCCGGCGCCGACGCCGACGATCGCGCCAAGGTAGGGGATGAAGCTGATCAGCCCCGCGACCATGCCGATCAGCAGGCCGAGGTCGATGCCGACCATCATCAGGCCAGCCGAATAGATCGTGCCCAGCGCGAGCATGACGCTGAGCTGGCCGCGCAGGAAGGCTCCAAGTACTTCATCGGCCTGCCCGGCAAGCCGCGAGACGGTTGGCTCGATGGCCCGCGGCAGCAGCTCGCGGATGCGCGCTACCAGCAGATCCCAGTCGCGCAGCAGGTAGAAGATCAGCACCGGCAGCAGGACCAGGTTGGCGACGAAGGCCAGCAGGGCCATGCCCGACTTGGACAGCCCGCCGAGCACGCTCTGCGCGAAACCTCCCGCCTGCTGCCAATGCTCGCGCAGCATGCCGGCCAGGCTGCTCGGATCGAGCCGCTCCATGCTCGCCCCGGTGTAGGCCTCGATGCGCGGCAGGATGGCTTCCTGCAGGTAGGCCACCCATTTCGGGAACTGCTCAAGCAGCTTGGCTATCTGGCGCTCAAGCATCGGCACCAGAATCAGCAGGGCGAGGATCCAGAGCAGGATGAACAGCAGGAAGACCAGAGACACCGAGAGCCCGCGCGAGAAGCGCCGCGCCTCGAGCCGGTCGACCAGCGGGTCGCACAGGTAAGCGAACAGGGCGGCAATGGCGAACGGCGTCAGCACCGGGGCCAGCAGGTACAGCAGCGCGCCGATCAGCACGCTCAGCGCCAGCAGCTGCCACTTCTGGGTATCGCTCATGGCCCCTCCCTTGTCTTGTGCGCCTGCCGCGCCCGCTGCGACCAGCGCAGCACATAGTCGATGCCGCTGGCTGCAATCAGCGCGATCACCACCCCGACGCCCCACGGCCACCAAGGTGACGAGGAACGGTCAAGGCCGAGGTCGATCATGGCCAGCCACAGGAAGCCGACCTGGGCGACCGTGCTCGCCTTGCCCAGCAAGGTCGGCGCGGCGTCCAGCGCTCCGATGCGCCAATGATAGGCCAGCGCCCCGGCGACGATCAGCGCGTCGCGCGCCAGCACCAAGGCCGGCAGCCAGCCTGGCACCTTGTCCAGCCACCACAAGGAAACGAAGCAGGCGTTGGCGAGCAGCTTGTCGGCCAGCGGGTCGAGCAGACCACCGAGCCGGGTCTGCCAGCCAAAGCGCCGCGCCAGCAAGCCGTCAAGGCCGTCACTGAGCGCCGCGACGGCGAACAGCGCCGCCGCCCAGCCGAACTCGCGTTGCAGCAGCTGGATGACGATCAGCGGCACCAGAGCGATGCGCAGCAGGGTCAGCAGATTGGGAATCTGCCGCAGGAGCGCGCTCATGGCAGCAGGCGGAACCGCCCCTTGCCGGCATCCTCGTCGAGCGACTCCAGGGTCTGCCCGTTGGCGATCAGCTGACGCAGCCCGGACAGCCCGGAGCGCAGCTCCAGCTCCAGCTGCAGGCGATCACCCTCGACCCCGGCCACGCGAGTGGCGCGGACCACCGACAGGCGGCCGAAATAGGCCAGGGTGCGCGCGTAGTCGTCGGCGTCGCGCAGGCCCTCGACCTCGACCGGGTAGGCCCCGGCGGGTCCGGCATCGGCCACGTTCACCGCGCTGCGCCGGGCCAGCAGGTCGGCAGCAAGGTCAGCACCCTCGGCCAGCACCGTGGCCGAATCGGCAGCGCTGCGGCTGATTTCGCCGAGCCGCTGCTCGCCGTCGAACAGGGCCCATTCGGCGGTCCAGCCCGAACCCGAGCGGAACAGCTTGCCGATCAGCGAGACCCGCGACTGGTAGCGGTCGCTGGCGCGCCGCGCAGCAGCGCTGTCGCCGGCCCAGAGAGCGCTCACTGCGACCTGCTGCTGCTCCTGCAGGTCGAGCAGCGGATAGCTCAGGCGCAGGCCGCGCTGCGACGCACGCTGGGTCAGCGCCGCCACCACGCGCGACTGGGCGCTGCCCAGCAGGCGCGGACCGCGGCCATCGTCGATCGCCAGCCAGACCACCGGCACCGGCCTCGGGCTGGGCCATAGCGGCTGCCCGGTCAGCGCCAGCAGGGCATCGACGCCTTCGCGGTCGAAGCGGGCGACCAGGACGGTTCGCGCGCTGCCCGGCTGCTGCGGATCGAGATCCTGCCGATAGCGGAACTGGCGCAGCAGATCGGTGGCGCGCTCGAGGGATGGCGCCACGGCCGGGTCGTCGGCGACGTCAGCGCGCCCGGTGAGCCGCACCAGGGCCGCGGCCAGCGCCGACGGCAGGGCCGCAGCGCGGGCAGCTTCGGACTGGCTGGCGACCGCCACCTCGCCCTCGTAGAGCTCGGCGTCCTGCGCCGCGGCGCCCAGTGTGCCGAACAGAAGCAGGCAGCCCAGTAGACATTGCAGGATACGCATCGAGCCGGATTCCACGGGGATGAACGCCCGGCATGGTGCCGGATGCACGCCAGCGCGTCCACGCGGCACGTTCTTGCAGGCTGCACGGCGCCCTCGTGCAGCCATGCAGATTGCCCGTATCCGCGCCCCACAGCGGCGTTGTAGCCGGGCGCTGCCGGCTGGCATGCGCGTTGCTGGACTATCGGGTAAGCAGGCCGGCTTGCCGGCACGCATTGACCCCTGGCAGGAGGATTCGATGACCGCGACCACGAGTACCCCGCATGAGCATTCTGCCGATCGCCTGCAGGCAAGGCTGTATCGGATGGCGACCGACGACCATCTCTGTCCGTTCGGGCTCAAGGCCCTGCACCTGCTGCGCAGCCGCGGCTACGAGGTCGACGACCGGCTGCTGCGCAGCCGCGCCGAGACCGACGCATTCAAGGAAAAGCACGAGGTCGAGACTACGCCCCAGGCATTCATCGACGGGCAGCGCATCGGCGGCTACGACGCGCTTCGCGAATACTTTGGCCTGTCCGTACCGGACCCTGACGCCGAGACCTACGCCCCGGTGATCGCCATCTTCGCCCTGGCCGCCCTGCTCAGCATCGCGCTGTCGGCGGCCGCGTTCGGCGGCCTGCCGATGCCGCGCACCCTGGTCTGGTTCGCCGGTATCGCCATGGTCCTGCTCGCCCTGCAAAAGCTGCGCGACCTGGAGTCGTTCTCCAACGGCTTTCTCGGCTACGACCTGCTGGCCCGGCGCTGGGTGCCGTATGCCTACGTCTATCCGTTCGCCGAGGCCGGCGCCGGCCTGCTGATGCTGGCCGGGGGAAACTGGGCCCTGGCCGGCGCGCCGATAGCATTGGTGATCGGCGGCATTGGCGCCATCTCGGTCTACCGCGCGGTCTACATGGAGGGGCGCGAACTGCGCTGCGCCTGCGTCGGCGGCGGCTCCCGGGTGCCGCTCGGGCCGGTATCCCTGGCCGAGAACCTGATGATGCTGGCGATGGGTGGGTGGATGCTCGCCCGGCCCCTGCTCTGAACGCCGCCACGGTGGATCAGGTCGCCGGCCGTGGCCGCGGCGGCCACAGCGGTTAAACTTCGCGCCTTTCCTGCCGTCTGGATGCCGCCGTGAGCAAGTCCCCCACGCCCATGACCTACCGCGAGGCAGGCGTCGATATCGATGCCGGCAACAGCGTTGTCGAGCGGATCAAGCCGCTGGTCAAGCGCAGCTTCCGTCCCGAGGTGATGGGTGGGCTTGGCGGCTTCGGCGCCCTGTTTGACCTGTCCGGCAAATACCGCGAGCCGGTGCTGGTCTCCGGTACCGACGGCGTCGGCACCAAGCTCAAGCTGGCCCAGCAGCTCGGTCGCCACGACAGCATCGGCATCGACCTGGTCGCCATGTGCGTTAACGACGTGCTGGTGCAGGGCGCCGAGCCGCTGTTCTTCCTCGACTACTTCGCCACCGGCAAGCTCGATGTCGACACCACGGTCGCGGTGATCGGCGGTATCGCCCGCGGCTGCGAGGAGTCCGGCTGTGCCCTGATCGGCGGCGAGACCGCCGAGATGCCGGACATGTACCCGCCGGGCGAATACGACCTCGCTGGTTTCTGCGTCGCCGCGGTGGAGAAGTCGCAGATCATCGACGGCAGCGCTATCCGCGCCGGCGACGTGGTCCTCGGCCTGCCGGCCAGCGGCCCGCATTCCAACGGCTATTCACTGATCCGGCGGATCCTCGACCGCGCAGGCCGGCCGCTGGAACTCGATGTTGGTGGGTTCAGCCTTGCCGATGCGCTGATGGCGCCGACCCGGCTGTACGCCAAGCCGATCCTCGCCCTGCTCCGCGAGCATGCGCTGCCGGGCCTTGCCCACATCACCGGCGGCGGGCTGAGCGAGAACATCATCCGCGTCGTCCCCGAAGGACTGGGCTTGGAGATCGAGGCCAGCGCCATCGTCCTGCCGCCGGTGTTCGACTGGCTGCAGCGCGAAGGCGCGGTCGAGGATGCCGAGATGTGGCGGACCTTCAACTGCGGCATCGGCTTCATCCTGATCGTCCCTCCGAGCGACGTCGCCCAAGTTAGCGCCGCCTGCGCCGCGCTTGATCTGCCGGCGCGGCAAATCGGCCAGGTGGTCACCCACGCCGGCGGCGAGCGCGTTCGGATCGGCTGAGTCGGGCGGCGCGACAGCCGCCTTCGTTGCGATCTGCCGCACGGCTTCCCTGCCCGGCACTCTTCCATTCCAAGGTACCCAGCGCTTGCGCATCGCCATCCTCGCCTCCGGCCGCGGCAGCAACTTTCTCGCGCTGTACGAGGCGGCGGAAAGCGGTCGCCTGCCGGTGGAACTGGTGGGCGTGTTCTCCGACAAGCCGCAGGCCGCGGTGCTGGAGCGCGCCCGTGACCGCGGCATCCTGGCGCGCGCGCTGGGGCCGAGCGACTACCCCGACCGACTGCAGTTCGACCTCGCCCTGCTTGACGCCGCCGCCGCGGTTCAGCCCGACCTCATCGTCTGTGCGGGATACATGCGCATCCTCGATGGCAAGGCGCTGGCGCCCTGGACCGGACGCATGATCAACATCCACCCTTCCCTGCTGCCCAAGTACCGCGGCCTGCACACGCATCGCCGCGCGCTGGAAGCCGGTGACTCGGAGCACGGTGCCAGCGTGCATCTGGTCACCGCCGAACTGGACGGCGGACCGGTGATCGCCCAGGCTCGCGTCGCGGTGCATGCCGATGACGACGAGCAGTCGCTGGCCGCCCGTGTGCTCGACTGCGAACATCCGCTGCTGATCGCCAGCGTCGATGCGCTGGCCCGCGGCCTGGTGCGCTGGCAGAACGGCCGGCTGTGGCACGGCGAGGCCCCGCTGAACACACCGCTGCGCCTTGTCGCGTCCGGCCAGCTAGAATCCTGTCCATGAATCCCGCCGCATCCCTGCTTGTGGCCTGCGCCCTGGCCTTGACGGCCTCCGCGCAGGGCGCCGCGCCAACGCCTTTCCGCGCCGAATACGCGGTCTATGTGGACGGCAAGGCAGCCGGCGAGAGCAGCATGGAGCTGGTCGCCACCGCAGCCGGGCACTGGCAGCACCGGCTGCGCGCCACCGGCACGCGCGGCCTCGCTCGCCTGGCCCGCTTCAGCACCGCCCAGGTCGCCAGCGTCGACTTCATCGACGGCGTTCCGCGCCTGCTCGGCGCCGAGATGAACCAGCGCTCTCTGGTCCGCGACCGTGACCTGCAAGTCGAGATCGACTGGCAGGCCGGCAGCGTGCGCTGGATCGGCGACATCGACGACGAGCAGCCAGCGCAGCGACCGCTGGACGGGCGGCCCTCGGTCGGCTCCAGCCTGAACCTGCAGCTGGCCTTCGATGCGCGTTCGGCGGCGCCAGGAACGCGGGTCGACTACGTCTTGCACGACCGCGGCCGGCGTCGCGATCTCGACTACGTAGCCGGCGCGCCCGAGCTGGTCGAAGTCCCGGCAGGGCGTTTCACCGCCATCCCGATGCGCGGCGTGCGCGCCGAGAAGGAGCGGGTAACCATCGCCTGGTACGACCCGGCCCTGCCGCCGACGCCGGTGCGGGTCCTGCAGACCGAGGAAGGCAAGGCCAAGTACGAGCTGCGCCTGGTTTCGCTGACGCCGCGCTGAGCCCGGCAGCAAGCCTCACCTGCCTCGGGTTACCCTGCAGCACAGTCCAACGGCCAGCAGTGCACAACCCGGAAGTGGACCGTCGGCCCCACGCAGCACCTGCGACCGGCTCGACTGGCGCCTTGGCATCGTGAACCCGCTTCCGTGTTACCCGCTGCAGCCCTGAGCCAGGGAGACAGTGCATGGGAATCCGCGATATCGAAGTGGCCGTGATCGGCGCCGGCACGGCCGGCATGACCGCCTTCCGCTCGGCGCGCGAGCGCAGCGGGGACGTCTGGATGATCGATCCCGGCCCGCTTGGCACCACCTGCGCCCGGGTCGGCTGCATGCCGAGCAAGCTGCTGATCGCCGCCGCCGACGCGGCCCATCACGTCGTTTGCGCGGGCGAGTTCGGCATCGAGGCGGGCGCCCCGCGGATCGATGGAAGCGCGGTAATGAAGCGGGTCCGCGAAGAGCGTGACCGCTTCGTCGACTTCGTGCTCGAAGCGGTCGATAGCTGGCCGGAGGAACGCATCCTGCGCCAGGCCGCGCGCTTTGTCGCGCCGATGACCCTGCAACTCGACGACGGCAGCCAGCTGCGCGCGCAGCGCATCGTCATCGCCACCGGCTCGCGACCGTTCATTCCCGATGGCTGGCGCGAAGCGCTGGGCGACCGCCTGATCAGCAACGACGAGGTCTTCGACTGGGCCGACCTGCCGCGCTCGGTGGCCGTAGTCGGCGCCGGCGTGATCGGCCTTGAGCTTGGTCAGGCTCTGTCGCGCCTCGGCGTGCGGGTGCGCGTGTTCGACCGCGGCGGACGCCCTGGCGGCTTGAGCGATCCGGCGGTGATCGAGGAGGCCGGCCGCCTGCTCAGCGGGCGAATGCCGCTGGCCTTGCGCACGCCGGTCGAGGGCGTCGCCCGCAGCCGCGACGGCGTCAAGGTCCGCTTCAGCGAGAACGCCCAGGCGCGCGAGGAGGAGTTCGACCTGCTGCTTTGCGCGGTCGGCCGGGTGCCCAATCTCGAATCGCTCGACCTTGCCCAAAGCGGCCTTCCGCTCGATACCCGCGGCCATCTTGAGGCCGCGGCGGATACCGGCCAGGTCGCCGACAGCGCGGTATTTGTCGCCGGCGATGCCGCCAGCCGACGCATGCTGCTGCACGAAGCCGCCGACGACGGACGGATCGCCGGCGACAACGCCGGACGCTTCCCCGATGTCCGTGCCCACCCGCGACGCACCGGCCTTGCCGTGGTGTTCAGCGATCCGCAGATCGCCATCGCCGGCCAGAGCCATGCCGAACTCAAGGCCGCCGGCATCGACTTCGCCCATGGCGCGCTCAACTTCGATGATCAGGGCCGCGCCCGGGTGATCGGCCGCAATGCCGGCCTGATCCACGTGTATGGCGAGCGCCACACCGGACGCTTCCTCGGCGCCGAGATGATCGCCCCGTCGGCCGAGCACCTCGGCCACCTGCTGGCCTGGGCGGTCGAGGCCGGGATGAGCGTGCAGCAGATGCTCGACGCGCCGTTCTACCACCCGGTCATCGAAGAAGGCGTGCGCAGCGCCCTGCGCGAACTGCAGCGCGCCCTGCAGATGGGCCCGCCGCCGATCAAGCGCTGCATCGACTGCGGCCCCGGCGCCTGACTCGGCCGGGGCGCGGTCTGGCGCGGAGCTGCGCCTACTCCCGGTCCACCCGCCGCCGATTGTCGTCAGAGACCCGGTCGATCAGCTTGTTGTAGGGATCGATGCCGGCATCAAACGGCTCGCCATCGACCACCACCTCGATGCTGCCGGTCTCGGCGTCGATGCGGTGCTTGCTGAGATAAAGCACGCTCTCGTCGGCCTCGTCACCGCCCGGCGGCCTGGCGAACACGCCGATGTCGACCTCGTGGCCCAGGGCCAAGGGCGTCTCCTTGCCCTTGCCGTCGGCCTCGACCTTGGCCGCGTGGTATTCCAGCGTGACCGCGTACTTGCCGTCCTCGCGCTTGACCGCCTCGGCCGACTTCAATCGGTGGTCGTAGAACACGATCTTCTCGAACAGCTCCTCGATCAGCGGATGATGTTTCGGATCGGTGCCCTCGCGCAGGTAGGCCAGGAAATCCGCCGTATTGGTATAGGGCGCTGACTGGAAGCCCTTGTCCTGCAGGAAGCGCTTGAGAATGGCGTTCAGGGTCTTCTCGCCGATCGCATCCTTCAGCGCATAGAACACCAGCGAGCCCTTGCGATAGTGGATGTACTGCTGGTTCTCCACCCGGTACAAGGGCAGCTCCTCAAGCAGTTCGCTGCTGCGACCGGCCAGGTAGCGGTCCAGCTCGTACTTCAGGAAGCGGCGCATTTTGTGCTCGCCATACTCGCGCTCCATCACCATCAGGGCCGAGTACTGCGACAGCGACTCGATCAGCATGGTCGAGCCCTGCTGGCCGGCGCCGACCACCTGATGGCCCCACCACTGGTGCGCGATCTCGTGCGCGGTCACGTAGAACACGTAGTCGATGGCGTCCGGGTCGCGCAGGTCGGCGATGAAGCCGATCGACTCGGAGAACGGCACCGTGTTGGCGAAACTCTGCGCGAAGCTGGCGTAGCGCGGGAACTCCAGGATCCGCAGCTGGCGGAACTGGAACGGGGTGAACTCGCGGGTGAAGTAGTCGAAGCTCTTCTTGCTGGCCTCGACCATGCGCTCCACGTTCCAGTGATGCGCAGGATGGTGGTAGATCTCGATGGCAACGTCGTTCCAGCTGTCCCGGCGCACCTCCCAGCGCGCCGACAGCCAGGCGGCGAAGTTCACCATCGGCGCGTCCATCTTGTAGTGGAAGTGGCGACGGCCGTCTTCAGTCCACTCGCGCTGCAGGTAGCCCGGCGCGAGCGCGATCTGGTCGGGGTCGGTTGAAACGATGGTCTCGAACTCGATCCAGTCACCATCATCGCCGAACACATAGTTGGCGCGCGCTGTCTCGTCCTCCAGCTTGGGCATGCGCTCGGCCTCCGCCAGCCCGCGCTTCTTGCGCTCGCTGCGGTCGAGCAGCCGGCGCCCCTCGTTGTAGCCGAACGAAGGCAGGAAGCCGCTGTTGAAGAAGGTGCCGTTCTCGACGATCTGGGTCTGCCCCGTGCTGTTGGAAAAACCCTGCGGCGCGAAGCGGAAGCGGAAACTGAACTCGCGGGACTCGCCCGGCTGCATGGGCGTGTCGAAGCGGTACTGCCAGACGCCCTGGGCGATGTCCTCCTTGTCCAGCGTAGCGCCGCCAAGATCGATCTCCAGCTGCTCCAGCGAGGACTGGATCTCCAGATGCAGCAGGGGGATCGGCTGGTCATGCGGGTTCTCCACCCGATAGCGGACCAGGCTCTCGACCCGGCGCTCGCCGGGATGGATGTCGATATCGGTGAACACGGCGCGGATCTTCGGCTGGGCCAGACCCTGCAGCGGGGCGTAGGTCTTTTCGTACTCGGCCTGCTGGTCCATCGCCGCATCGCCGGGCAGGTAGGCATCGATGCGCGTGCGCTCGGCCAGCACCATGGTGTTCCAGTAGACAAAGCCGCCCAGCCCGACGAAGGCGATCAGGGCCAAGGCCAGCGCACCGCCGGTGGCCGGCGTCAGCCGCCGCCGCGCCTCGCGCAGGCGCTCGCGCATCGTCGAGCGGTTGCCGCGCACCCAGAACAGCAGGCCGAGCACGAACAGCACGGCGATGAAGGCGCCCCAGTAGGCGCGGAACCACAGATGGCCGATCAGGAAGTGGCCGAAGCCGTTCATGTCCGAATAGGGCACTCCGGGCGCGCCCATCGGCCGGTACAGGTTGTTGTCGAAGTCGAGAACGCCGAGCACGATGCGGCTGGCGATGTAGAGCAGCATCAGCACGTAGCCGACCGCCTTGCTGTTGGTCAGCACCATCAGGAAAAGGGCCAGCACGCCCATCATCGCGAATGGCAGGCAGGCCAGCAGCATCTGCTGCAGGTACAGCGCGAACTCGAAATCGAAGTAGCCGCGGGCGACCTGGTTGATCAGCGCGGCCACGATGCCCACCGAGTAGAAGGCGAACACTACTGCGACCAGGGCGGTGGCCTTGGCGGCGAACGGAATCCAGTCGGCATTGGGATAGGCGTCGGTGACCTCGGCAATGCGCTGGGCGCGCTCGCGGAACACCAGCTCACCGGCGTAGAAGGTGACGATGATGATCAGGAACAGCGAGAACGAGCCGGCGATCAGGTCGCTCATGCGCCCGGTGGTCGGATAGATCGTGGTGCCGAATGTCTGGTCACCGAAGTACAGGTTGGTGATCAGGATGAACAGGCCGATCACCAGCATCACCAGCAGGGGCACGCCGCGCAGCACGCCCTTGGTATCGAACCAGGCCTGATGCAGGTACTGGCGGAACTGGGCAGCAAAGCCGGTGGCGACCTGCACCTCGGGCTTTGTGGGCGGCGCCGCGCGCGACGGCGCAACGACCTGCGCTGCGCCGGGCTTCTTGCGGCGCCCCCAGGTCAGCCCCTCGCGATCGGTGCGGAACAGCCGGTAGGCAAGGCCGATCAGCACGAAGCTCACCGCGACCCACAGCGCCCGGTTGGCCAGCAGCACGCCGTCGACAACCGGCACCTGGGTATTGCTTTCGGCCGCCGACCAGTAGCGGGTGGAATTGGTGATCGCCTGCTGGCCGAACGGATCGACCAGAGCGCCGATCCAGCGGGTGTCCAGATCGGCGGTCAGGGTGCCGGTGACGATGCTGAGCGCGAAGAAGGCGATCACGCCGATATAGGTGGCCAGCATCGAGCGCGTGCTGACCGCTAGGCAGAACAGGAGCGCCGATACAAACAGCATGTTGGGTATCAGCAGGACCCCGAAGCTCCACAGGTACGGATCGAGCGAGGCCGGAGCCAGACGTTCGGCATCCACCCAGGGCATGGCATAGCCGGCAAGGATGCCCAGCGCGACAAACAGCATCACGCCCATGGTCGCAAGGTACCCGCCAAGGAAGCGGCCCAGCAGGTAGTCGCGCTTCTTGACCGGGGTGGTGAAGAACAGCTCGGCGGTGCGTGTTTCGAAATCGCGCAGGGCGCCGCCGGCGACGAACAGCACCACCAGCAACATGGCGATCACCGCGAAACCGTTGAGCAGACCGATCACCACGGTCGGCGCATTGCGGTAGACGTTGCCGATTGAGCCGCCGAGCTGGACCACATCGGACGACGAGGCGCCGAACGCCAGCAGGCCGAAGATCACCGCGACGACCCAGAACACCGGGTTGCCGAACTGCTGGCGCAGTTCGAAGGAAAGGATATGGCGAAGCATGATGACGCTCCCTGAAGAGTGGTGCGGCACCGCCTTCCGGCAGCGCATCGCGCAAACGATCGGCTAGGCGGCCTGCTGCTTGAGCTGGCCGAAGTAGACGTCCTCAAGGTCCGGGGCGATCGCCTCGAAGCCCTCGCCCGGCGCGCTGTCCGCCAGCACATGGATCACCGTGCGGCCGCCGACCAGGCGGGTCGAGAGCACGGTCATCTGCTGCTGGTACTGGGCCAGCTCGCCCTTGCCGATGGTGCGCTTCCAGACCCGGCCGTCGAGCGAGCGGATGGTCTCCAGCGGCTCGCCCTGCAGCAGCACCTGGCCACGGGAAATGATCGCCATGCGCGGGCACAGGTCGGTGACGTCCTCGACAATGTGGGTGGAGAGGATCACCACCACTTTCTCGCCGATCTCGGCCAGCAGATTCAGGAAGCGATTGCGTTCCTCGGGATCAAGGCCGGCGGTCGGCTCGTCGACGATGATCAGCTTGGGGTCGCCGATCAACGCCTGGGCAATGCCGAAGCGCTGGCGCATGCCGCCGGAGAAGCCGCCGAGCTTGTGGTGACGCACCTCCCACAGGTTCACCTGACGCAGCAGGGCCTCAACCACGGCGTGGCGCTGCTTGTCATTGACCAGACCCTTGAGCACGGCGAAGTGCTCAAGCATGGCCAGCGCGGTTTCCTTGGGATAGACGCCGAACTCCTGCGGCAGGTAGCCCAGCTGCTTGCGCGCCGCCTGCTTGTCGCCCAGCACGTCCAGGCCATCGAGGATCACGCTGCCGGAGTCAGGGTCCTGCAGCGTCGCGATGGTGCGCATCAGGGTCGACTTGCCGGCGCCGTTGGGGCCGAGCAGGCCGTACATGCCGGTGGGGATTTCCAGCGACACGTCCTGCAGGGCGCGGACGCCGTTGGCGTAGGTCTTGGACAGCGAGCGGATGCTGAGCATGGCGGGCTCCGGTGGAGAAGGTCGGGGAAAGTGGCGCGCTGAGCATGCGGGCCAAGCCCGGCGTGGTCATCGCTCCAAAGTCACGGGGGATACCGACGCCTCAACCGGCGGCGTGTGACCGGGATTCGTCAGCGCCGCAAGGACGATGACCGCGAAACGTGACGATAAGGCGAAGAAACTGCGGAGGCCGCGCAGGCGCCTAGGGCGCCTCGATCGCTTCTTCGTCATCCTCGCTGCGCGCCTCGATCAGCCCCGGCTCGAGCGCGGCGGCGCGTTCGAGGAACTGGTCGGTAGTGCCGGTGGCGCGGAGCTGGAACACCGGCACCACCACGTTGCGCACATAGCGTGCGCCGCGCTCCTCGCCGCCGCGCGGCTGCCACAGGCTGAGCGATTGCAGGCCGATCGCGGCGAGCGCCACGCCGAACATCGCCACGGCCTTGCTGCGCGGATGGCCGGGGCCCATGACCACAAGATGACGCCAGCAGACGGCGGCAAACAGCAGCCAGTAGCCGACGTAGGAAAAGCGCACCAGCGGCTCGTAGGCGAAGCCGTAGCTCAGGTATTGCACGGCGAGCATCAGCGCGCTGGCCAACAGGGTGCCGATGGCAACCACCCGGAGGTGGCGCAGGAAGCGCATCTCGCCAGAGAACAGCCGGGTCACCAGAGCCCAGCCGAAGGTCCAGGCCAGCAGCACGATGGCGCCGGCCAGCAGGCTGATCAGCAGGGCGCTGCTGCGGATCTCACCAACCTGGCCGAGCCAGTCAAGCAGCAGGCTAAGTCCGAGCGAGGCAACAAGCCAGCCCATTGCACTCGCCCAGCCAACCTGGGCACCGGCTGCCGGCAGCCGG
>CAYGMG010000008.1:20414-51049 GCA_964350895.1 uncultured Lysobacter sp. | reverse complement strand
AGCGCGGCTGACAGCGCGAGGGCTCGTTTCACTGCCTGGAGTGCCCCCGCATTGCGTACCCCTGCTTAACGCACAGCCCCTGAGCCTACGGGCCAGCCAGGCGTCCTGCAATGCGGGAACAACCCTAGCCCGGATATCTCACGAGGTCGCCGTGAATCGCCCTGCTTGTGGCGTGGCGCCACGCATTGGCAAGTCTCTGTGCTCCGGACATTCTGCACGGAAGCGATTCACGGCTGGCGCGCATCCTCCAAGCCCATTTGCCATGGGTCAGCCGTCGACGAACTGCAGACGAGCCAGCTCGGCGTAGAGCCCGCCGGCAGCCAGCAGTGCCTCGTGCCGGCCCTGGGCGACGATGCGTCCGGCGTCCATCACCACGATGCGGTCGGCCCGCCGCACCGTGGCCAGACGGTGGGCCACGATCAGGGTCGTGCGGCCCTCAACCAGTCGTTCCAGCGCCTGCTGGATGCTCTGCTCGCTGGCGGCGTCCAGCGCGCTGGTCGCTTCGTCCAGAAGCAGGATCGGCGCGTTCTTGAGCACCGCACGGGCAATGGCGATGCGCTGTTGCTGGCCGCCTGACAGGCGTGCGCCGCGTTCGCCAAGCCAGGTCCCATAGGCCTGGGGCAGGGCGCTCAGGAAGCCATCGGCCTCGGCCAGACGCGCTGCCTCGCGGACCGCGGCATCATCGGCCTCGAGCGCGCCGTAGCGGATGTTGTCCAGCGCGCTGGCGGCGAAGATCACCGGATGCTGGGGGACGATTGCCAGCTGCTGGCGCAGAGCATCGGGGTCGACCTCGCGCAGGCTGATGCCGTCGACCTGCACGCTGCCCTGTTGCGGGTCGTACAAGCGCATCAGCAGCTGCAGCACGGTGCTCTTACCGGCACCCGAGGGGCCAACCAGTGCAACGGTTTCGCCCGGCTCGATGCTGAGGCTGAAGTCATCCAGCGCGGCCTGCTCGGGCCGCGAGGGATAGTGGAAGCGGACGTGCTCGAAGCGCACCGCGCCGCGCAGTCGCGGTGCGAGCGGGGCCGGCGTCGGCGGGGCGATGACCGCCGGCACTTCGGCCAGCAGCTGCTGGATCCGGGCCAGCCCGCCGGCAGTGCGCTGGACCTCGGCCCAGACCTCGCTGAGCGCGCCGACCGATCCTGCGCCGAGCACCGCGTAAAGTACGAACTGGCTGAGCACGCCGGCGCTCAGCCGACCGCCGACCACGTCCTTGGCGCCAATCCAGAGCACCGCGGTGATCGCACCGAAGACCAGCAGGATTACGCTGGCGGTGAGCAGGGACTGGATCAGGATGCGCTGTCTGGCGGTGCCCAATGCGCGCTGCACTGCCTCGCCAAAGCGCGTGGACTCAAAGGCTTCGCGCGCGAATCCGCGTACCGTGCCCATCGCCGACAGGGTTTCCGCGGCTCGCGCATTGGCTTCGGCGATGCGCTCCTGGCTCAGCTTGGCAACCTTCTGCACGCGGCGCCCGAACAGCACGATGGGCAGCACGACAAGCGGGATGCCGACTGCTGCCATCGCTGCCAGCCGCGGACTGGTCGCCACCAGCATCACTGCGCTGCCGAAGAAGGTGACCACGCTGCGCAGGGCTATCGACAGGCTCGACCCGACCATTGAGCGGATCTGTTCGCTGTCGGCGGACAGCCGGGAGACCAGCTCGCCGCTGCGGCTGCGGTCGTAGAACGCCATATCCAGGGCGAGCAGGTGGTCGTAGAGACGCTGGCGCAGGGCGGCCACCACTTTCTCGCCGAGCAGGCTGACCGCGAAGAAGCGCCCTGCGGTGGCTACGGCCAGCACTGCGGCGACCGCGAACAGGCCAAGAAACCAGCGATCGATGGCAGCCGGATCATCGCCGGCAAAGCCGCGGTCGATCATCAGCCGCACGGCCACCGGCAGGCTCAGGGTGGCGGCCGAGGAGAGGGCGAGAAATCCGAGCCAGAGCGCCAGCAGGCGGCGCTGCCCGCGGAGCAGGGGCCACAGGCCGGCCAGGCTGGGCCAGGCGCCGGAGGCGGGCGGTTCGATCGGTGTGCCGGAAGGGTCCATCTCAGCGCTCATCGGCTTCGATCTCGGCCTGGCCGCGGCTGGCATCGGCAAGGGCTGCACTGAGTGCGTCCAGTTCGCTGCATGGGACCTCCAGTCGCCAGAACACGCCTTGCGCGCCATGCTGCTCGTCGACCACGCTGGCACCGTGCCGGTTGGCCAGCGAATAGAGTGCGCCGAGCAGGTCGAACTCGCCACGCACGCTAAGCTGCCGCAGCGACTCAACATGCAGTTTGGATGCAATGCGCAGGCACTCCGCGGCACATCCACCATAGGCCCGAATCAGGCCGCCGGCGCCCAGTTTGATGCCGCCGAACCAGCGGCTGACCACGACCAGGACCTGATCAAGGCCAGCACCGTCTATGGCAGCGAGGATCGGCCTGCCCGCGGTTCCGGCCGGCTCGCCGTCGTCGGCGCTGCGATAACGGTCGCCGAATCGCCAGGCCCAGCAGTTGTGCCCGGCATCTTGCTGGCTGGCTTCGGCCAGTACGCCGTCGATCCCGTCGACGTCGTGCAGCGGAAGGGCATTGGCCAGGAATCGGCTGCGCTTGATCTCCTGGCTAAGCTGCTGCGCGGCGCTCAGGGTGATCAGTGGCCCGGCTCCTGGAGCAGTTCGCGCAGGGCTTCCGGAATTTCAAGCCGGGGATGGGCTTCGAGCAGCTCGCGCAGGGCTTGCCGGGCCTCCGCGTCGCGGCCTTCCTCCTTCAACGCGGCGATCTGCGCAAGGCGCTGTTCCGGCGTCAGCGCGCTACCCGTCTGGTCAATCGTCTGCTTGAGCAGCAGCGTGTCCTCGCGCAATGACTCCGTGGCGGGCGCTGGCTCCGACTTCGCTGCGGCAGGTGGCGCTTGGCGACGCTCGCTGCGCTCGGCATCCCGCGAGGGCGCGCTCTCGGCAGAGGGCGGAGGCGGGGCGGGCGCCGCCGGCGCAGCTGCCGGAGCGAGCTCGCGCATCCGCGCGGAATCGCCAAAGCCGGCATCTGCATCCGCGACATCGGCCTTGACCTCGGCCTGCTCTGCGGCGACCTGCGACTCGACCTCGGCGGCTTGCTTGCGTGCCGGCACGGTGCGCGTTGCGTTGCCGATTTCCATGGTCGGCAAGGATGTTTCCAGCGGAGCACGCCACAGCGGCGCCCCGACCATCAGCGCCAAGGCCGCGGCTGCGGCACCCGCCCAATGCCAAGAGCGCCTGCGGCGCGGCCCGACAGCCTGCCGGGCGGCTTGCAGGATCTGCTGGTCGAGTGCCTCGGGCGGGGCGGCGCGCGGCAGTGCGCTCAGCGTGCGCGCCAAGGCTGCCTCTTCCTGGTTGAGGGGCTCGCGCCGGGTCATGCTTGTCTCCCGCCGAGCTGCTCGCGCAACTTGTCCATCGCGTAGCGCAATCTCGACTTCACGGTTTCGCGTCCAGTGCCGGTGATCTCGGCAATCTCCTCCAGCGACAGCTCCTGATCGAGACGCAGCTGCAGGGCGATGCGCTGGTCGGCGGGCAGGGCGGACAGGGCATCCTGCAGCCGCCTGCGCTGCTGGAATTCATCGGCCGCCGCTTCCGGTGTGGGATTGCCGGCTGGCACCGGTGGAGCGCCCGCGTCCTCACGCTGGTCAAGCGAGTCGAGCGGTTTCTGCCGGCGCCAGACATCGACGATCCGGTTGTGCGCAATCTGGAACAGCCAGGTGCTGAAGCGGGCGCTGGGCTGGTAGCGGGTACGCGCGCCGATGACCTTGGTCCAGACGTCCTGGAAACACTCATCGACCAGGCTGCGGTCGACAAGGCCGCGCAGCAGGAAGCTGTAGAGGGGCTTCCGGAATCGCTGGTACAGGCAGTTGAAGGCCTCGGCATCGCCTTTTGCATAGGCCTGCATGAGTGCCTCGTCCTTGCGCTCGTCGTCCACGTCATGCCATCGAAGGAAAAGGGTGGGCGCGCAGGGTGCGCGCTTCGCGGATAGTCCGCCCTGCCGGCCTTGCATGCTAGCAAAGGTCGGCACCGGGTCAGGGCCGGCGGGAGGCTATAGCGTGGCGGCGTGGCGGCAAACATGCTCGGTGCAACGCGTTTCGATGCAGAACGGGGTTGCCGGAGGATGGCCGCGCGGTGCACCCTTGTGTTCCATCGACAGCGGGCTGGATCCAGGTGCGTACAGGGGCGCCTACATCGCTGGCAGGGCTGGCTCTGGCCGCGCTGTGCCTGCTCGGCTCGTTTTCGTCGCTGGCCAGCTTCGTCGATCCGGCCGCCGCGCGCTTCCAGCGCCTCGATGCCACCGGTGGGCTGTCGCAAAGCAGCGTGCTGGCTACCGCCCAGGACAGCGAAGGGCGAATCTGGGTCGGCACCCTCAACGGACTGAACCGTTTCGATGGCCACGACAACGTCGTGTTCCGCCCTCGGGGAGGGCAGGATGGCGAAGTAGCCGACAACTTCATCACTTCGCTGCTGCCGGGCAGCGACGGGCGGATGTGGGTCGGAACGCTGGAGGGCATCAGCCGCTGGGAGCCGGACGAGGGCCGCTTCCATACCTACCGCAGCGATCCGGAGCAGCCCGACGGCCTTCGATCCAATCTCACCCTGGCCCTGCACCGCGATGCAGCGGGGCGCTTGTGGGCAGGCACCGAGCAGGGTCTGGCGCTTTGGGACCCCAAGGCTGACCGCTTCCGCAGCTGGCCGCCCGGGCCCGAGCCCACGGCCGGCTTGCCGGACCCGCGCATCACCGGCATCACCAGCCACGGCGATACGCTCTGGGTCGGCACCAATGCAGGCCCCGCGCGGTTCGCCATCGATGCCTCGGCGATTGTCCCGATCGAGGGCTTTCCGCACCCGGGTGCGCCGGTCACCGCCATCGTTGCCGACCGACTAGGTCGCTTGTTCGTCGGTCTGGACAAACGTGGAGTGGTGGCGGGGAGCAGTCAGGGTGACGGCTGGCACGAGCTGCCGGTCGGAGATGGGCCGCGTCAGCTGGGTTCGAGTCTGGTCCGCGCGGTCTACGTGGACTCCCACGACCAGCTGTGGGTCGGCACCGAGGATGGTCTGGATGGGTTGCGTCTGGACGCCGGCGAGATCGTCGAGAGCGTACGCTATCGCAGCAGCCGGCTGAGTTCGACCGGACTTGGCGGTGGTGTGGTGGCGGCGATCATGGAGGATCGCGAGGGTACCCTCTGGGTGGGCTCTTGGAACCAGGGCATCAACTGGCTGAGCGAGGCCAACAACCGCTTCGCCAGCTTTACCGCCGAAACCCCCGCCACGCTTGGCTTCCGCAATCCCTCTTCGATAGGTCTCGCCGCCCAGGGCGGCGTGCTGTGGATCGGCAGCGGCAGCGGCCTGTATGGCTTTGATGTCGCCGAACGGCGTTTGTGGGAGGTCAGCCCCGGCACCGACCAGCAGACCTACTACTGCGGTCTGGTTCATCACGGCGTGCTCTGGTTCGGGCACACGCGCGGCCTGCGCGTGCTGATTCCCGACAGCGGTGAGTTCAGCGACATGAGCCTGCCCGGCAAGCTGGCTCAGGGCAGGCTGCGGCGCATGCTGCCGGTGGCCGGACAGGTCTGGGTGGCGGTCGATCCCATTGGCATCGCCCTTCTCGACAACCGGCTGGAGAAGATCCATCACCTGCAGGAAATCCAGCGCTCGGTGACCTTCATCCAGTCCTACGACGAGCGGTTCGTCCTGGTCGGCGCCTACGACGGCCTGTACTGGTTCGACGCGCAAAGCGGCGAGCTGCGATTCCGTCATGAACTCGGCGCGCCGGCCAGTGCCGGACAGGCCGAGCGTCTGCCCTTGGCACCGATGGACTTCGTGCGCACCGTCGATGGACGCGCCTGGCTCGCCACCAATGGCAGCGGCCTGGCCGAGCTTGTCCTGCCCGGCGATGATCCTGCGGAGGCGAGCTTTCGCTTCCTGGATGAGGGCGACGGACTGATCGACGGCGCGCTCAAGGCGATGCGCACGGACGCACGCGGCCGGCTGTGGATGAGCAGTGCCTCCGGTATTTCGATGTTCGATCCGCAGAGCAAACGGTTCGAGAATTTCTTTCGCGGCGACGGCACGCTCGGCCGCGACTACATCAACGCCGCATCGACCGAACTCGAGGACGGGCGGTTGGCATTCGGCGGCATGGATGGCTTCACACTGTTCGATCCGGAGCAGGTCGTTGGCGCATGGCATGGGGTGCCGCCGGTTCCGCTGCTGTCCCTGCTGGAGGCCGACGGGCGCAGCTATCCGCTGGGCCGTGGCCTGGGCAGCACCGGCGTCGCTCCGCCTCCGGCCCTGCCGCGTGGCGGCGTGCGCAGTCTGAGTCTGCGCTTCTCGGCCACCGAGTATGTCGATGCCGGGCGGATCACCTACCGCTATCGACTGCAGCCGATCGACGCGGACTGGACCGAAGTCAGCGGAGACCGCCGCATCGCCAGCTACACCGGCCTTGATCCGGGCAATTACCGGTTCGAGGTGCAGGCCTCGCAGGACCGCATGCAGTGGAGCGAGTCACGCGAGCTGTCGATGCGGATTCCCCCGTACTGGTGGCAATCGCTGTGGGCGCGGTTCGGCCTGCTCGCCCTGGTGATCGGAATCCTGATCACGGTGCATCGCTTGCGAATGGCAGGTATTGCGCGGCGCAATCAATGGCTGTCGGCCGAGGTCAGCCAGCGCACCCGTGAACTCGACCAGCGCAGCCGGGCCCTTGAACAATCCAAGAATGACGCCGAGCGCGCCCTGCAACGGCTGGAAGCTACCCAGCAGGAGCTGCTGCGCTCGGAAAAGATGGCAGCGCTGGGCCAGCTGGTCGCGGGCGTGGCGCACGAGGTGAACACGCCGCTGGGTGTCGCGCTGACCGCCAGCAGCGTGTTGCGTGAAGCTAGCGCCAGGCTCTCTACCCAGGTCGAAGCAGGGCAGGTTCGACGCTCGGATTTCGACAGGTTCCTGGGAACCGTGGCCGAGTCGACCGGCATGGTCGAGCGCAATCTCGAACGCGCAGCCCAGCTGATCGCCAACTTCAAGCAGGTGTCGGTGGATCGAACCTCGGATGGCCGGCGCCAGTTTGATTTGGCCAGCTATCTCGAAGAGGTGCTGGAGAGCCTGCGCCTGATGTGGAAGCGGCGTCCCATCGGCATGGAAGTGGACTGTCCCGATGGCGTGCTGCTGGACAGCTTCCCGGGCGCCATCGGCCAGGTCATCACCAACCTGACCCAGAACGCCGTGTTCCACGCCTTTGCCGACGAGAGCGAAGGACATATGCGCATCGTCTGCCGGCGACTGGGCAAGAACCAGGTCGAGATCAGGCTCTCCGACAATGGTATCGGCATGCCTGAAGAGGTTCGCTGCCAGGTCTTCGATCCGTTCTTCACCACCCGGCGCAGCGAGGGCGGTACCGGGCTTGGCCTGCACATCGTGTTCAATCTGGTCACCCAGAAGCTCGGCGGCAGCATCCGGGTGCAGAGCGAGCCGGGGCAGGGCAGCGAATTCATCATGGTCCTGCCCTGCCGCGCCCCGAGCTGAGCGCATGCGCCAAGCCCGGCGCGCCCGGAGGTTGGTCACTGCGGAAAAGCCGAATCAGGGGCCGACCAAGTGTTCACGTGCGCTGGCGGTCGGAACGTGCTTTCGAGCGAGGCACGAAACGCAATCGCCATGCTCGTGCTCGACCCGGATGCGCCGCGACAGCAGCTGTGCGGCGATTCCGGGGCGATGTTCCCTGCTCAGTCGCGGATTACCAGCAGGCGAATCTCGGTCATGTCCTCGATGGCGTATTTCACGCCTTCGCGGCCCAGGCCCGAATCCTTGACGCCCCCGTAGGGCATGTTGTCGACCCGCCAGCTGGGCACATCGTTGACCACCACGCCGCCCACCTCGAGCACGTCCCAGGCGCGCATCGCGCGGCGGATGTCGTGCGAGAACAGGCCGGCCTGGAGGCCGAACTTGCTGTTGTTGACCTGCTTGAGCACGGCCTCGTAGTCGTTCCAGCGATAGAGTGCGGCGACCGGTCCGAAGGCTTCCTCGCAGTTGATCTCGGTATCCATCGGAACATCTTCAAGCAGGGTTGCCTCAAGCATCGCGCCATCGCGTTTGCCGCCACACAGAACCTTGGCGCCGCCGCGCGAAGCGTTGCCCACCCAGGATTCCAGCCGCTTGGCTTCGCCCTCGGAAATCATCGGGCCGATGAAGGTGTCCTCGTTCTTGGGGTCGCCCATTTTCAGGGCTTTTACCGCGGCGACCAGCTTGTCGCGGAAGGCGTCGTAGATGTCCTCATGGACCAGGATCCGCTGCACGCTGATGCAGCTCTGTCCGCTCTGGTAGTAGGCGCCGAAAACGACCCGTTCGACCACGGCATCCAGCCGGTCGGACTGGTCGGCGTCGATCACGCAGGCGGCATTGCCGCCGAGCTCGAGCACGACCTTCTTGCGTCCGGCTTTGGCCTTGAGCTCCCAGCCCACGCCCGGCGAGCCGGTGAAGCTGAGCAGCTTGAGCCGATCATCCTCGGTGAACAGGTCAGCGCCGTCGCGCGAACACGGAAGGATCGAGAACGCGCCGCGAGGCAGGTCGGTCTCGGCGAGCACCTCGCCAATGATCAGGGCGCCTATCGGCGTTCGCGAGGCCGGCTTCATCACCCAGGTGCAGCCTGCAGCGATGGCCGGCGCGATCTTGTGCGCGGCGAGGTTGAGCGGGAAGTTGAACGGGCTGATCAGCGAACACGGGCCGATCGGAACGCGCTTCCACATTCCGCGATAGCCCTTGGCGCGCTCGGCGATCTCCAGGTTCATGACCTCGCCGCCGATGCGCACCGCTTCCTCGGCACCGACGCGAAAGGTGTCGATCAGCCGGGTGACCTCTCCGCGGGCATCCTTGATTGGCTTGCCGGCCTCGATGCATAGCGCCATGGCGATTTCGTCGAAACGCTCGCGGAAGCGTTTGACGCAGTGGTTAAGCACCTCCTGGCGTCGGTAGGGGGCGAACTCCTGCATCGCTTCCTGGGCCTTCGAGGCGGCCTCGATCGCCTGTTCGATTACCGGGTAGTGGGCCAGCGCGACTCGGGTCGCCACCTTGCCGGTGTACTTGTCGGTGACCTCAAGGTCCTGGTTGGCGTGGACCGCCCGGTTGGCGAGGTAGTAGGGGTAGGCTTCCTTGAGCATCGGGCTCTCCTTATCGCTGATCGGGCGGCGGCATGGCCTGCCGGTTTCGGATGGGTGACACCCGCATCCGGGCCGCGGGCGCGCGGTGTGCGCGTCCCGCGTGGTCGAGACGGCCTACAGCTTTGCGCTGAGTTCCTTGATCTCGTTGTTGAGGATCCGGTCGTTGTCCGAGTAGTCGATCGGCACTTCGATCAGGTCGAAGCCCGGCTCCTGCAGGGTCTTTTCCAGCAGCGGCGCGAACTCGGCCGCCGAGGCCGGACGGTGGCCCCGCGCGCCATAGCTTTCCGCGTACTTGACGAAGTCCGGATTGCCCATGTCCATGCCGAAGTTGGCGAACTGCATGTTGGCCTGCTTCCACTTGATCATGCCGTAGGCGTCATCGCGGACCACGATCATGGTCATGTTGAGGTTGAGCCGCACCGCGGTCTCGATTTCCTGCGAGTTCATCATGAAGCCGCCGTCGCCGGCCAAGGCCACCACCTTGCGGTCCGGGAAGACCATCTTGGCCGCCATGCCCGAGGGCAGGCCGGCGCCCATGGTGGCCAGCGCGTTGTCGAGCAGCATGGTGTTGGGCTCGTTGCAGCGGTAGTAGCGCGCGAACCAGATCTTGTACATGCCGTTGTCCAGGCACAGGATGTCCTTCGGCCCGAGCACCTTGCGGATGTCCGCGACCAGGCGCTGCGGGTAGATCGGGAAGCGCTCGTCCTCGGCGCCTTCGGCCAGATGCGCATTCATTGCCTGGCGAACCTTGTCGAAATAGCTGAAGTCCCAGTGCGTCTGGCGCTCCAGGCGCTGCTTCATCCGCCAGATCGAGTTGGCGATGTCGCCGATGACCTCCTCCTGCGGGAAGTACACGGTGTCGACTTCGGCGCCCAGGTAGTTGACGTGGATGACCGTGCGCAGCCCCTTGTTCATGAAGAACGGCGGCTTCTCGATCACGTCATGGCCGACATTGATGATGCAGTCGGCCTTCTCGATGGCGCGATGCACGAAGTCGCCGGCCGACAGCGATGCGTTGCCGAGCCACAGCGGGTGGTGCTCGTCGACCACGCCCTTGCCCATCTGGGTGGTGAAGAACGGAATGCCGAGTTTGTCGACGAACTCGCGGAGCATCTTCGAGGTGGTCTTGCGGTTGGCGCCGGCACCGAGCATCAGCAGCGGATGCTTGGCATTGCTGATCGCATCGACCGCGTAGGCAATCGACTTGTCGTCGGCGATCGGCCGCCGCGAGTGGCTCTTCTTGATCAGGATGGCATCGCTGTGCTCGTCGGCAATGTCCTCGGGCAGCTCGAGGTGGGTGGCGCCGGGGCGCTCTTCCTCGGCGCGCCGGAAAGCCTCGCGCACGCGGGCCGGAATGTTGTCCGCGGAAACGATCTGCTTGGTGAACTTGGTCAGCGGCTTCATCATGTCGACGATGTCGACAATCTGGAAGTGGCCCTGCTTGCTGAGCTTGACCGGCTTCTGTCCGGTGATCATCAGCATCGGCATGGCGCCGAGCTGGGCATAGGCGGCTGCGGTGACGAAGTTTGTCGCGCCGGGGCCAAGGGTGGCCAGACACACACCGGCCTTGCCGGTCAGGCGCCCGTAGGTGGCCGCCATGAAACCCGCGCCCTGCTCGTGGCGAGTCAGGATCAGCTTGACGCTGGAAGTGCGCAGCGATTCCAGCAGGTCGAGGTTTTCCTCGCCGGGAATGCCGAAGATGTACTCGACGCCTTCGGCCTCAAGCGCGCGCATGAACAGGTCGGATGCTTTCATGGTGTCTCCCCTGGTGGGTCGGCGCTGGGGTCCAGTCGCCGGCTACGGTGTGGAATCGTGGTCGGGTGGATTGATTGCCAGCAGTGACAGCTCGCCATCTGCCAATTGGGCTTGCAGCGCATCGCCGCCGCGAACCTGGCGCGTCGAGCGCACCAGTTCGCCGTTCCGGCGCAAGACCGCATAGCCGCGGTGCAGGGTGGCCAACGGGCTGACTGCTTCCAGTGTGCGGCCGAGCTGGGCCAGCTGCAGGGTGCGTCGCTTGGCAAGATTGGCCACGCTTCCCTGCAGGCGCTGGCGGATTCCCGACAGGCGCAGCGCCAGCGTGTCCAGTTGGCGCCGCGGATGACGTACCTCAAGGCGCTTGCCGAGATGGGTCAAGTGAGCGCTGCGCGCACGCAACAGGGCGCTGCAGGCGGCACGCAGTCGCGCGCCCTCGCGGTCGAGCAAGGACTGCTGGCGCTGCAGGCGGCGCAGCGGGCGCTGCGCTTCCAGTCGCTGCTGCAAGCGATCGAGGCGCTGCGCGCCGTCGCGCAGTCGGCGCTGGCAGGCCTGGGTCAGTGCGCCACGGACGCGCCGCAAATGCAGCATAAGAGCCGTGCCGTCCGGGGTCAGCGCCTCGGCCGCTGCCGTGGGCGTCGGGCAGCGCAGGTCAGCGACCAGATCGGCGATGCTGGTGTCGACTTCGTGGCCGACCGCGCTGACGGTGAAGGTCTGGCAGCTGCTGATGCAGCGGGCCAGGGCCTCGTCGTTGAAGGCGGCAAGGTCCTCGAGTGAGCCGCCGCCGCGGGTCAGCAGCAGGGCGTCATAGCGTCCGCCGGCATCGGCGAGCCGCAGCATGCTGATGATCTTTGAGGGCGCATCGGCGCCCTGCACCGGGACCGGAATCAGGTCGACCTCGATCAGCGGAAAGCGCCGACGCAGCACGGTGAGCACGTCGTGCACCGCCGCGCCGCTGGCCGAGGTGAGCAGGCCGATATGGCGGATCCGGGCCGGCATCGGGCGCTTGCGCTCGGCGGCGAACAGTCCCTCGGCATCGAGTTTGGCTTTTAGCGCCTCGAAGGCCAGGCGCAGGGCGCCTTCGCCGGCGGGCTCAAGATGCTCGAGGATCAGCTGGTAGTCACCGCGCGGCTCGTACAGCGAGAGCTTGCCGCGACCCAGCACCTGCATGCCGTCGGCCGGCTTGAAGCGCAGCCACTGGCTCTTTGGCCGGAACAGCGCGCAGCGGACCTGGGCGTGGCGGTCCTTCAGGCTGAAATACAGATGCCCCGATGCGGGACGGGCGAAATTGCTGATTTCGCCTTCGATCTCGACCAGACCGAAGCTGTCCTCCAGCAGGGACCGAGCCAGCGCATTGAGCTGGCTCGGGCTGAGGATCCGTCGAGCGCCGTTGCTCACCCGCGTGGCTCCGTCGTCCACCGTCCGGCCCACGCCGGTCGGTGTGTTGCACGTCGGCGTGTGGCCATCCTCACTTGGGGTCAAGGACCGAGTGGTTCTCCGGCTGCATTTCCCATACGCGGTTGGGTCGGAAGGGCAAGGCCTTGGACTCGATGCCGGTGGGGCCTTCAATCAGATCACTGACTGTCCAGATGCTGCCGTCGGGATTCATGTAAAGGCGCTTCATTTCCTCGGCGTTGAAGGGACGCGACCCGACCCGACCGAGCACCGCTATCTGGCCGCCGCTTTCGTCCACTGCACGGTCCCGCTCAAGGGCGCGGGTCAGCGACAGCGCCGGGCGCTTGGTTGGCCAGCTGGCTACCAAGTACGGCTTGGGCTCGGCGGCATAGCCGTAGAAGTTGGGCTGGGTGTCCGGCGCGGTCAGCTGCACCACCTTGAGCCCGCCGCTGCCGTCGGCGACGTAGAGGAAGGGCGAGGCATTGGTCGAGGCAACAGTGACGTCGCGCGCGTCGACGATGGCGCCGCCGGCGTTGAACATCTGGTATAGCACCGGCTTGTCGGCGCGGGTGACGTCGATGATCGCCACGCCTTCTGCGCCGTTGGCGACGTAGGCATAGGTACGCGCGACATGCAGCTTGCCGGCGCTGCGCAGCGGCACCAGCGCGTCCTCCAGCAACCGCGGTTTGGTCGGCTGGGTGATGTCGATCACCTGCAGGCCACGAGCGGTGGTCACGAAGGCGTAGCGGAACTGCACCTGGACCGAACGCGGGTCGTCGATGGCCACGGTAGCGATGTACTGCGGCTTGAGCGGGTCGTTCATGTCAATCACCACCACGCCGCGCGGCGTCGAGGCGTAGAACCAGCGTCCGGCGATGGTCAGGTGACGGATGCCGTTCAATACGCCGTTCTCGTTCCAGGTCAGCGCGCGCTCGAAGAAGTTGTTGCGCGGGTCGCCGTCGGCAAGCGAGTCGACATTCACCGCGATGAGCCCTTCTTCGGCGTCGGCGATGAAAGCGTAGTGGTAGATCGGGTGGAACGGCTGCTCCAGGTTGATCTCGCGCATCAGCTCGCCCTGGTTGCGCTCCGGAGCGATCGGCTGGGTGGTGGGCAGGGCAACGCAGGTCGCATTGCTGCTCTCCACGTGCGTGTCGTGCCCGAGCTCGGAGAACGGCGCGGTGATGAAGCGCAGCGACACGCCCTTGTTGGCGACGCTGGCGATGTCGTAGGCGCGCATTCCGCCCTTGCCCTCGGCAACGAACAGGTACTCGCCGCGATGCTGCAGGCAGCCCACCGCGTCCGGCGTGCGGTGGTTGTAGCCGGCCGGCAGCTTGGCCTCGCGGGCCTGATGGTCGGCATAGCGCGTCGGATAGGCGTAGCGATGCAGGTAGGAGCCGATCACCGCCTGTGGCTCATCCCACTCGGTCACCGGCACAGCGCTTATCTCACCCTCGCCGCCGACCCAGGCATTGAAGCCGAGGAAGTCGACGAACTTGGTCCCCTGCAAGAGCAGCTGGGCCATGATCGCGTTGTTGTCGTTCTCCTGCGACAGGTGGCAGTCGGTGCACTGCTTGGTCTCGCCGCGCCGCTCGGTATGCGGGTAGTGCGGCGCGAAGGCCTGCGAGGAGAAGCCGCTGGATGCGATGGGCGGCTGCTGGATGTAGATCTTCTCGCGGTTGGCATTGGTCGAGGAGAGCACCAGGGCCGAGGTCGAACGCACCGGGGCGATCTTGTAATCCTTGATCTCGCCATGGATGCCGAGCTGGAAGATGTCATCACGCGCGACCTGCGGGTTGTAGGTCGCGTAGTTGCGCGTCTCCTTGCCCTCGTAGTGCTTGCGATCGGTCTTCCAGTTGGCCTGGATCGGCAGATGACAGCCACCGCAGCTGGTGGTCCAAGAGGTGTGACAGGTGTAGCAGAGCATGGTGTCCTCGCCATGCGCGCGATCTTCCTTCGCAACTGCCTGGCCGAACTCCAGAGTCTCGGTGTTGCGCGACATGGTGTGCGCGCGGTCGGCCTTGGCGTTGTAAGCCGCATGCCCTTCGGCCGAGACATCCTTCATCAGGCTCATTTCCCACTCCAGCCCGTCGACCACGGCCGAACGCTGGATCAGCGTGCCGCCAACCCACTCGAAGCGTCGCTTGCCGTCGGGGTTGCGGATGAGGGAGAGATTGCGCCCGGCCTTGGAGGCCATCGGGCCGCTGGTGCGCAGGGTCGGATACTCATCGGCGGTGCCATGGCAGTCCTGGCACATGATTTCAACGCCGGCCATCACCTCACCGACGATGTGGCCGTTGGAATGGCCGTCCTGCTGGAAGTGGCAATCGACGCACTGCATGCCGAGATCGACGTGGATCGAGGACATGTGCACGGTCTTCTCGAACCGCTTGGGATCCTCGCGGGAGACGATATTGCCTTCCTTGTCGAGCAGGTTGCCTTTGCGGTCGCGTTTGAAGATGGCACGGAAGTTCCAGCCGTGGCCGTGGTAGTCGGCGAACTGGGTGGCGGTCATCTCTGGGTTGCGCTCGGCCACCGACTTCAGGAACTCGGGATCGGCCCACTTGCCGCGGATCGCCGCTTCTTCCGGGTTGCGTTCGTTGATCGCGCGAATCTGCGAGTCGGTGGGGGTGAACTCCTCGGTCGGGAACATCGAGGGCGCATCCGGCTCGTAGTCCCACATGGTGTAGCCGAGCATGGTGTTCATGAACATGTTCGGCTGATGCATGTGGCAGACCATGCACTGGCTGGTCGGGATCTGCCGGGTGAACTCGTGCTTGATCGGGTGTCCGGGCTCGTTGCGCGGAATGGTCGGATCGGCCTGTTGGGTAAAGCCCTCGTTGCCGTGCTTGGCATAGATCAGCGAGTGCCGCGGATCACGGTCATTGGCATAGATGACATGGCAGGCGGTGCAGCCCGAGGAGCGGAAGTCGCCGGGGTTGTCATTGGTGCCAAGGAACCACAGGTGTGGGTCATTGAGTCGGGTCTTGGTGATGTTGATCACCGGCACCGATATCCGCGCGCCGGTACCGGGGCCACGGTTGGACTGGCGGATGTCCGGGCGGCCAGGCTCTTCAAGGCGCTGGATCTGGCCCAGCGAGTTGGGCAGTCCGGTTTCCGGGAAGGTCGAGTTGATGTTGCGACCACCGCGCTCGAAGACGCGGAAGATATCGCCGGGCGGGATCACCTCCCAGGCCGGCAGCGCGGTCAGCGAGGGCAGGATGCCGCGCTTTTTCATCTCCTCGGTGACTTCGACCGGGTTGTTGATCACCCCCCAGCGGCCCTCGCGGGTGTAGTACTCGCCGAGGATGTAACGCTTGAAGGGCAGGATGCCGTTGTTGTAGCTGGCGCCGCCCCAGAGCATGGCCGAGGTGGCCATGATGCTGGTCCGCGTGGCCTTGACGATGGGTAGATGGCAGGCGCCGCAGGCCTCATCGGCAATGCGCAGGTCACCTGGGTTGATGAAGCGCACGAACTCGGCCGATTCGGCAGCCAGATGGGCGAAGCTGCCTTCCGGATTGCGCGAGGCCGGGTAGTACCAACGATCCGGATAGCGCGGCAGCACATGCGCTGCTTCCATCGCACCGAGGTAGTCGCTGGAGTAGGGCACGTCGACGTGCGGATACTTGTGCTTGGGATACTCGACCTTATCCAGCGGATTGAGCGAACCGATGGCGTGTCGCTCGTAGTGTTTGCCGGGACTGGGCGATTGCACCTGTGCGTTGCCGCCGTGACAGTCGGTACAGCCCAGAATCACCGCCGGATTGCGGTGCATGGTCTTCTGGTCGGTGGCGGTGTGGCAGGTCATGCAGCCGGCTGACTTGGCGTCAGCCTCCGCCTGGGTCTGATAGGAAGGCGCGGGGGCGTGTGTCACATACTCCCGCTCGACCGGTTTCTCCTCGGCCGCCCAGCTGATCATCGGCATGAGCAGAAGCGCTGAGAGGGCCGCGGCCGCGATGCGGGTCTGATTGGCACGGCCGCTGGCCGGGCTGGAAGGCTGGTTGATCGCCTGCATGGTCATGAGTCCCTAGAAGGTGAACACCAGGTTCGCGAGAACCGAGTAGTAGATGTCGTCATCGCCGTAGAGGTCGGCGAGGCCGTTGCCGGGATTGAGTCCGGCGGCAGAAAGGCGGATCACCGCGTTCTGGGTCATGAACGGGCGCCAGATCCAGGCCACTGACAGATCCTGGCCGATTTCGCGATCGATCGGCGCCTGGTTGCGCGACAGTTCGAGTGAAGCGGTTTCGTCGAACCAAAGCTGGTTGAGATTGACCGATACCCGCGATTCCGGAGTCAGGTCGAAGTCCGCGCCGATTCCGAGCAGGCGCAGGCCCGGGCCGTCGAAGTTGCTTTGCCCGAGTTCCTTGGATGAGCGCAGCGATGGGATCATCGAGTTGCGGCCGGTCAAGGCCACGCCGCCGCCGCCGATCAGCGGCATGTTCTGGCGGATCCAGTAGCTGGTGTCGGCGCCGGCGAAGATCGGATTCTCGAAGATCGCGTCGAAGCCGTTGGATTCGTCGTCGAACGGGTCGTCGTCGCCGGATGCCCAAGCGACCGACAGCCGGGTGCGGATCCAGTCGAAATCGTAACCGGCCTCGGCGGCAAAGAAGCCCGCGCTGACGTCGTTCTCGTTGCGGGTGAAGACCGCATCGTTGTCACCGATCGCGTAGTAGGCGGACACGGTCAGGTTGAGCCGGCCGAAGTGGCCATCACCGTTGTAGCCGAGGTAGGTGACGTCGTACTCGCGCGGACGTTCGATGCCGAGCGAGGCGGGTCGGGCGATGAAGCCGTTCTCGTCGAAGAAGAATTCGCTCTCGCGGTTGCGGTTGTGGACGATGGTGCCTTGGGAGATGAAGCCCAGCACCGGCCAGTCCTGGTAGTAGAAGTTGGCGACGAAGACGTCGTCATCGCGCAGCCCGGCGCCGACGTCGTTGAGGCCGCTGTTGGTGTCCTTCTCGACCCGCCGGAACCAGGCGAGGTTGTACTGCGCCCGGTTGTTCAGGCGGTTGCCGAACAGGCGCACGCCGAACTGCAGGTCCTGGAACAGGAAGCCGCGGAAGTCGGTCGAGAACGGCTGGATGCCGATGCGCAGGGAGTCAAAGTCGTAACGGTCCGAGACGTCGCGCAGATGCTTGTCGTAGAACAGTTCCTGCACGGCGACGAAGCCATCGTCGCGGGTATTGCCGAGCCGTGGGTCGATCTGCAGCGCGCGCACGTCATCGGTGTCGACGCGGTTGTACTGGGTGGCCAGGGTCAGGCGGAACTCGTGCGCCGGTGGCTTGAACACGGTATCGCCCTTGAACAGGATGATGCCGGTCAGGAAGGTCTGGGCGAAGATCGTCTGATCGATGCCGGAGAAGATGTCGAGCGAGCCGGGATTCTCACTGGCCTGCGGGCCGACCGGCGTCGGGATCGAGCGCGGCTCGATGATGGTGTCGGAGATGCCGAGCAGGGAGAAGAACCAGTCGTCCCCCTTCAGCCCGGGGATCTTCATCGGCTTGTCGCCCTTCCAGATGTTCTGGTTGTACGGGTCGTACCAGGGGAACTTGAAGCCCAGCGCTTCCATGATCCGCCAGCGATCCGGGAGCGGCACGAAGCTGCCGACCTGGTCCACCGGTGCCGGATTGATCGCGTTCGGGTTCTGCGGATCGGGCTCGGTGATCGGCGTAGGCACCGGATGCCCGGGGCGCCGTCGCGGAATGACTGCGGTGCTCGGGTCGTAGGTCACGCCGGGCACCAGCTGGGTCCAGCTGAGCCAGATCGGCATGGCGCCGAGGCTGTCGCTGTCGCGCAGGGTGTCGGCGGCGGCTGGTGCGGCAAGGCCGGCGGACAGGGCGAGCAGCAGAGCTTGGCTGAGGATCGAGGTCTTCATCTCATTTCCCCTCGCAGACGTTCTGCTGGTCGGAACCGATGAATGGCGCCTGCGGGCACTGCACGTAGCGCAGCCGTGAGCCGCGGACCACCAGCTGGTCGGCACGAATCGCCGGCGGCGCATTGCCAAGGCCTGTGTTGAGGCGGATGCCGGCGTTGTGCACGCCGAGGAAGGAAATCATGTCGTCCTGGTCGATGCCGTCGCCGGAGACGCCGATCGCGCCGATCAGCTGGTCGCCGCGATAGATCGGCACGCTGCCGGGGAAGATCTGGATGCCGTTGGCAAGTCGTCCGAGCCCGGTGCAGCTGCCCGGCGGCGGGTCGGCCAGCGGAGCAGGAAAACCCGGGCGCGGCGCGCCGACCAGCAGCTGGCCTTCAAGGAAGATCGGCAGGCCGAGCTGGTTGACGTAGTGCGCGACGTGCAGGGCCAGCTGGTTGTAGACGAGGTCAAGCTGGATGCCTACGTGGAACGGGCTCCACTGGTCGAAGGGCCGCGCGAACGGCCCGGACTGCGGGCTGATGATGCCGTCAGGAAAGTACGGCCGCGACAGGTTGCCGCCGGCGCGGTCGCTGAAGGCCACGGCGCCGTCGGCCAGCGCCGTCGGCATGCCGGTGAAGTCGCGGACCCGGGTCACGTAGTCGGCGATCTGCACCCGATCGACCACGCTTAGGTTGAAACGGTCGGGCGCGGCTTCGCTGGGCAGCAGGGCGCCGCTGAAGTAGGCGACCTCATCGCGGCTGTTGAGATCGGCGGCGGCGAAGTCACCGGAGTAGAACGCGGCGGTGCGCGCCTTCTGCAGCGAGACGTCGGTGCCGAAGATCGGCGCGTCGCGGGTGCGGCCGAAGGCGAGGATCACGCCATTGGTATCGACCACATTGATGCTGACCCGAGCCTGGGTGCCGAACGGGCGGCGGATCTGCGCGCGCGCCGCGTTGGCTATTGCCAGCGCCTCGTCAACGACGATCCGCGCTTCCTCAGCGCTGATCGCGCCGGCTCCGTCGGTGCCGGCACGCGGCGGGAAGCGCACCTGGCCTGCAGCGTCGACCAGAACAAAGGCGTCGCGTCCGGGGTAGGTGTCGCCCGCCGGCGCATAGCCCGATGCGGGGGCGCCGAACACCGTGCCAGCCTTGATCACGCCATCGGTATACGCCGGTACGGCGCTGAAACCGCCTGCGCTGCCGAGATTGCCGGTGGCGCCAGGCTGGGCACTGAGGTCGGAGAAGTCGACATCGCTGAAACGGAAGGTTTTGCCGTCAACGGTGATCCGGTCACCGCGGCGGTCGAGCGGCGGCGCGAAGCCGAAGCTGCCGGCGGTAGCGATCAGTTCGTCGAGGTCCTGGTCAAGATTGCTGATGACCGGATCGAGGCCGTAGTCGGGGTCGGCGGCGACACCGATCCCGCCGACCGGCACGCCGTCCTTGTACAGCGGAAAGCCGCCGGGATCGGCTGACAGGCCGAGCGGTGATCGATGCGGTCCGGGTCCGGTCGAGGTGAGCGGAGAGCGGAGCATCAGGTCCGAGCAGCTGAGCTGGCTGAACTGCACGCCGAACAGGGGTCCCGATGGCGCATTGAACTCGCCGGGGTTGAAGTGTTCCTGGACGATCTGGTTGGCGGTGCGCGTCGAGAAGGCATTGCCTTCCGAAGACAGGTAGGCGCCGGTGATCGCCTTGGCAATCGCGGCCAGCTCGGTCGGTACGCCCAGGCCTTCGAGGCCGCCGACGACGCCGCGCTGGGTGCCGATGCGCACCGTGACGCGGGCGCCGTTCATGCGATACACCGCGAGCACATTGCCGACCCGGTCGACCACCGCGATCACCGCGCTGGCGTTGCGGGCGGTTGCCTCGGCGACTGCTTGGGCGACGATCGTGTTGACGTCACCGGTGCTCAGGAACGACGCCGCCGAGTTGCAGCTGCCGGTACAGCCCTGTGGATCGGCGGCGGGTGGCGGCGGCGCGGTGCCGACGGGATCGCCGCTGTTGCTGCCGCCGCTACAGGCGACCAGCAGGACGGCAATGCTAAGCGCCAGCGAGGCGCGTTGGATCATGGCCATAGCCGGAACCCTCCCCAAGGTTCGTGTGGCGGCACGTGCATGCAGCGTACTCGCCGCGGGGCCGCGTGGAAACCGCTTGCTCAGCAATCGGGTCATTGGAAGTCAGCCTGAAGCAGGTGATCGGACTCGTGGTATCCGTGGCAGGTGACGCATCCGGATTCGAGCTTGTCGTGCCCGCCGGCCTCGCCTGCGTGGCATTGGCGGCAGTTGGCGATGTCCGGCAGCAGCAGGTCGCTGCTGCTTTCCGAGCCTTGTGCGGCGTGGCAGTCGGCGCAGGCCATGGTGGTGTGGCTGCCATGGTCGAAGTGCGCCTTCGGGAACCACACGCCGGCAACGCGTACCGGCGCCACCGTCCACGGTTCCTCGGTGCTGCGTCCCGGTGCCACCTGGTGGCAGACCGTGCAGGCCTTGCCGGTAAACAGGCTCTCGCCGACCTGACGGGCCTTGTCGCGCGCCCAGGTCAGGGCCAGCTGGCGTTGCTGCGGCTCGACCGACTGCCCGGGCAGCCGACGGGTGCGCAATGACACCGGTGCCGAGGTGTCCTTGACTTCGCCTTCCAGCGCTCGCCGGGCGTAGAAGTCATCCAGCATGTAGAAGATCTCGGTGATCCGCGCGTGCGGCACCTGTCGCTCCGGCTCGGTGATATCGAAACTGAGGCTGTGGCAGCTCTGGCACATGGTTTCGAAGTCGACCGGCTTCATGATCGCGCCGCCGGCGTCCGGCACGTGGCAGCTGGCGCAGTTGAGGACCTGCCGGCCGTCGGGGCTGTTCAGGCCCTCCGGGTCGAGGTGCACGTCATGCGGGAACTTCAGCCCTGAGCGCTCTTCAAGATCGGGCGCAAGGCTCACCCGCTCGGGGGCGAAGCTGCCATCGGCATCCCAGCGCGGCAGGGCGACCTTGAACTGCGGATGCACCTCACCGAAGTCGGTCGCATCGCCGAGGCTGCTGGCCCCGGCAGTGCGCTCGCCAAGGCCTGCATGGCAGTCGCTGCACAGCGATTGGTCGGTGCGCACCAGGGCGTTCTTGCCGTTGTGGTCGCGGTGGCAGTGTGCGCAGCGTGCGTCGCCGAGCTCGGGCAGGTTGAACACGGCGGGATCCGCATGTGCCGGAGTCAGCGCATGGCAGGTCAGGCAGTCGCCATCCTTGACCCAGGCGAAGGCTTCGCTGTGGCAGGCGACGCATTCACTTTGGAAGAAGTGATGCGCCCCGGCCAGTTCGCCGGCTTGCCAGGCGTCGCGCGAGGGCAGGGGGGAACTTTGCAGGGCACCGGACAGGCCCGACGAGTAGTGCGATACCGCGGGCAGCACCAAGAACAGGACAAGGATCGAAGCGAACAGGATCCAGGCTGGCATGCGCTTGGAAAGGCGGGTTTCATCGAGCGAGGTCGGCAGCCGCTTGCGTGCCGTCTCGGCCGCCTGCTCGCCCTTGTCGATCTGGCTGATCTCGACTGCGGCGTCGTAGTCCTCCGGTGGATCTACCAGTTCAATCCGATAGCTGCCGAGCTCGATCTGGGTCCCGGCACTGCAGCTGGTCTGATGGACGATGCCGCCATTGATCCGGACGCCGGCCTCGATCAGCGACTCGACCCGATACTTGCCGCGCGAGACCGAGGTGATCTTCGCGTGCTCCAGCGCCACGCGCATGTCGGTCAGGAAGACGGCCTGGCTGGCGCCGCGGCCGACGCTGAGGACATCGCCGAAATGGATATCGTCCTCGTAGCTGATCTGGCCCTTGCCCTTGCGGTGGACGCGTCGTACTAACCAGCGCATGGATCACCTCACCAGTAGAAGAAGACGGAAACGATGTGGGCGACCAGCGCCGCCAGCAGTCCGATGCTGAGCGGGACATGGAAGTACAGCCAGATCTCCATCAGTGCCTGCAGCTGGATGTCCCGCGCCACCCGGCCGGCCAGCGATTTCTTTCGGGTCAGCAGGTCGATCAGCTTGCGCAGCGCTTCGGCCTGCTTGTCGGAGGAAGTTTCCGAAGAGAGGAAGTCAACCATGGCGAACATGGTTCGTGCCTCGCCCTTGCCCTGTTTCTTGAGCTCCTTGTCGCGCGCCGATGCCGCCGCGCGCAGGCTCGACAGGGCGGCCTCGGAGTCGTCGCGCGCGGTCAGTTGCGCCCAGACGCCTCCGCCCAGCCGAGTGCGCTCGATCGAGCGCAGCACCACCGAGTGGATTTTCGGATCGACCGCGTCGGCGAGGGTCAGCGCGTTCTGGTCGAGCTCGGCGATCTCGTCGAGCATCGCGTCGCGGGTGGCGTTTTCCCGATTGCGGGTCATCAGCGAGGGATAGCGCAGGTAGGCGTAGACACCGAAGAAGCCGGAGAAAATCACCAGCAGCATCAGCACCAGGGCAAGCGTGTGGACGTTCCAGCCAACCTGGAAGCCGGCATGCAGGAAGGCGATCAGGATCAGGCTGGTGCCCAGGTATACGTGCGCCGACAGCCATCCCACGGCGGTGCCGGTACCGCGTCCGTAGCGCCGCTTGCGCACGCCGAACCAGGTCAGCCAGAAGATCAGCAGGGCGCCGATTGTTCCCAGTGTGTATCCCAGCCAGGTCCCGCCATTCGGCGGTGCGCCCTCGGGCGTGTGCCAGAGATAGGCTGCCAAGGCGGTGATCGACAACGCCAGCGCGACCCAGAAATAGCGATAGCGGGCGTGGGTCAGTAGGGACGCATGCATGGCCTGCGGTTACTCCTTGCTGCCAAGGTGGTGGCTGGGAACGTGCACGGAATCAGGCCCGCTCAGTTGCGGGACTGGGCGTAGCCGACCAACTCCTCGGGTGATATGCGGATGGCCGCGCCGGTGGGGCAGGAGCGCACGCAGGCAGGACCGCCGGAGATGTCCTTGCACATGTCGCACTTGACCGCCTTCTTTTCCGAGGCCTTGCTGTCTGCGGCGTAGGCGGCCTCGCCCGGGCCGCTGCCGCTGCCGAACAGCAGCCAGGAAAGCAGGCTCGGCTTCTTTTCCTTGCGCCCGGACATCTGGATGACGCCGTAGGGGCAGTTGCGCTCGCAGTTGCCGCAGCCGATGCAGTTGTCGCCGATGAACACCTCGCCGTCCGGTGCGCGGTGGATCGCGTCCGGCGGACAGTCCTTCATGCAGTGCGGGTGCTCGCAGTGACGGCAGGAGGTCGGGACATGCACGTTCGCGAACGTCGGCCCGGCTTCCCGGTCCAGTCGGGACGTGCCCTTGTGGGTTTCCGCGCAGGCCTTCTCGCAGTTGTCGCAGCGCACGCACAGCGACTCGTCGATCAGCAGGACATCGGTAGCCTCGCCCACGCCTTGGCGCATCAGGAAGGAAATGATGTCGGCGCCGCCTCCAGCCGATTGCATGGCGAGGTTGGCCGCTGCGCGCTGTCGGTACTCGGCCTGCAGCTGCAGGCGCAGGGCCGGGTCCCGGGACAGAAGCCGCTTGAACGCCTCGGCGCCCAGGCGCACGGTCTCGGTGGCGACGGCCGCGCGCGCCGTCGCCGAGCGCTTGGAGTCGCCGAGCAGGGCCATCTCGCCGACGTAGTTGCCGGCAGGGACGTAGGACAGGACGATCTCGCGGCCGCCGATGTTGCGCGAGATGGTCAGCGAACCCACGCGCACCAGGTGCAGTGAATCGCCCGGATCACCCTCGCTGAACAGCACCTCGTCAGCCTGGAACTTGCAGATCTCGGCGTCGGCGACGACGTCGGCAAGGTCGGCGGCGCTGGACTTGGGCGCAAATCGCTGCTGGATCGCCCGGGTGATGAAGACCAGGTCGATCTCGCGCTTCACCGCGGCGACCGAGTTGATCAACTTGTTCATCGAGCGCCGCGGCGTTTCGACCAGTACGCAGCCGGGTCCGGCGAAGATCGATGCCGAGCGGCGGCGGCCCGATATCAGGCTCATCTCGCCGAAGAATTCGCCTTTGCCCAGGCTGATGCGCTGGCCGGTTTCCGCGTTGACTTCGACTTCCACCGAGCCATCGACCACGCAGTAGAAACTATTGGTGTAGTCGTTGCGCTGGAACACCGGCTCGCCCTGTCGTGGTGTACGCACGTCGGAGTCGAGCATGAACTCGCGCAGCTGCAGCGGGGTGATGTGGGAGAGCAGGCGGACGTTCTTCTGAACCTTCTCCAGCGCCGCGCCGACGCTGCTGAAGCCAGGCATGGTCTTGAACTTCTCGCGCAGCAGCGGCTCGTCGGCCGGTTCGACCTTCTCGCCAAGGATGTACTCGACGACCTCATAGCCCTGGTTCATGGCCTGCTTGATCAGCGGATAACCGCCAAGCGCGCCGACGATGTACAGGCCTTTGACATTCGATTCGTACTGCGAGCTGATCGCCGGCACGGCGGCCGGGTCCTTGCTCGGGAACGTCACGCCGCAGCCTTCGACGAAGCCACGCGGAGCGGTTGCACCCAGTCGGCCGATCACCCGGTCGCAGAGGATCTGCGCGCGGCCTTTGGGCGTTGCCAGGACCAGTCTTCCCGGCTTGCGACCGACGCTCAGGGCCTCGACCTTCTCCGGGGCTGCGCCGTAGTAGCAGGTGATGCTGCCATCGTCGATACCCTTCAGGATCAGGTCCAGGTTGCCCTGTTTGGCACGGGCAAACTCGTCGCGCCGGTTGACGATGATCACTTCGTTCTGTTTCGACAGCGCAACCGCGTTCTCGATGGCGGCATCGCCGGCGCCGATCACCACGATCGTCTCGCCCGAATACTCGTCGGGGTCGTCCAGCTGGTACTGGACGAAGGGCAGATCCTCGCCCGGCACGCCCAGCTTGCGGATGTTTCCCTGCAGACCGATACCGAGTACGACGTTGTCCGCCTCGAAGGTGCCGACGCGGGTGGTGATCACGAAATGTCCGGCGTCCTGCTTCTTGATCGCAGTGACTTCCGCGCCGTGCTTGACGTTGACCTTGAGCCCGGCCACGCCGTCATCCCAGGCGCCGAGAATGTCTTCCCGGCTGCCGGCAGAGAAGGGCAGGGGCGAGCGCAGCGGCAGAATGCCGGGCTCGTCCATCACGTGCTTGCCCTTCTGGTAGCGATAGATGGTGTTTGACAGGTGCGCTTCGGACTCGAGCAGGACGTGCGGGAGCCCCCGCTCCGCTGCCCTTGCTGCTGCCGACAAGCCCCCCGGTCCTGACCCCACGACCGCGATGCGGAATCGTTCTGTCATGCTGCGCCCCCCAGGCGCTGAACCCCGATCGATCATAGCAGCCATGCGCTGTGCATTTCACCCGGCGCTCACCAGAGGGCGCCGATTTAGCACCCGGCGCACGGGCCAGCTAAGCTATGCACCTCGCCAGCGGAACGCCTTGCATGAGCCAGATCTATCGTGACCTTGCCGCCGGCCTGCCGCAGCGCTCGCCGCCGGGCTCGGGAAGCTTCCCGGCCGATCCGCGCAAGGCCGCGGCCTGGGTCGCAGCCCTGCCACGCGCCAATCAGGTGGCGACGACGGAGCGGCTGGAGCATGCGCTGACCGATCTCCGACGCTCACGCTTGACCGGCGGACAGCGGTTCGGCGTGATGGAAGTGCTCAGGCCCTTGTTGCTGGACACCATCCGTTCGCTGCACCGACAGTGCCAGGGCATACCGATTCCGCTTCCGCAGGCCAAGGAGCGCAGTTACACCCAGCTGCAGAAGCTCGAGTCCGAGCTGGCCCTTGCCTATCAGATGGCTATCGTCGAACTGTGTGCGCCGGCCGGTAGCGTGCCCTTCCTGCGCAGTGGCAATGCAGCCTTGTGCCTTGAGCGCGCCACCTACCATTCGGCGCGCGTGCTCGAACACGCCTATTTCATCTATCGGCAGCCCGCGCCCGGCGCCTGGCTGCGCTTGCATCAGCTGTTCGCCTTCGCCCGTTCGCTGAAGCTTCAGGATAAGCGCGTAGACGAGCCGCACGCCGGGCGTCCACTCAGCGTTGGCCAGATCTACGGTCAGGCGGTGCTCACGGCGCTTTCCAATCCCTACCGATTCGCCCAGCGCGACCAGCTTGAACTGTCGCGCCACGGGCCGGACCTGGGTGGCTTGCTGCAGCTGCGCGAAGTGCGCGCCAGCGACGACGATCTCGGACTGCCGCTGGACGCTGACCGGGGTCCCGGTTATCTGGCCAGCGAGCGCGAGGAGGATGCAGGTGCACGGCTGTGGGTCGACCTGTCGCGGCTGCGCGGCGAGGTCGAGCAGGCGCTGGCGGGATGGCGCGAGGGCGAGGTGCGTATCCAGAGCATCGACGGCAAGCCGATCGCCTTGCCCGGCGAGCTGATTGCCCGCCTGCGCGGAGGCTGGGGCAGGAGCACGGCGCGACAGACCGAACGCCTGTCGGCCACCCACCAGCTGGATTCGGCAATCGGCATGTCCGGGCTGCATTTCCACCTGGCCGGGCTGGTCGACTTCGAGACTTTCTTGCGCCAGGCAGGCGAGACCGAGGACGATGACGACAAGGCGGGCCCGCAGCGCGCGGTCTGGGCGCACGCAGCGGTTGACGCAGGGCGCATTCCGCTGCAGCACGCGGTAGTTATCGACCAGAGCCTTGGCGGCTATCAGCTGCGCTGGCCTGCCGAAGAGGGGGTCAAGGCACGGGTCGATGAGCTGATCGGCCTGTCGGTGCCGGCGGACGGCGATGAGCGGCAGTGGCTGCTGGGCGTGATCCGCTGGCTGCGCTATGACGCCGAGGGCGCCGTCGACGCCGGTGTCCAGCTGCTCTCGCGGAGGATCCGTCCGGTCGGACTGCGTCTGCTCGACGGTGGCGAGGCGCCAAAGTCCGTGCTGCGCGGAATCGAGTACCAGCCGGTCAACCTGGAGGATGCCGAACGGCTGCATTTTTCTGCAGCTGGAGCGGTGGAGTCGGCGATCGAACGCATCGAGGTGTTACGGGTGGCGGATCTCAGCGATCTGGACGAGCCGGTCAGCCTGCGCGAACTTGCCGATGCGCCGTCGATCGCGGAGAACGCGGGCGACTACCTGCTGATTTCCGCGCGCCGGGCCGGGTCCTCGGCATGAGCCACGAGCACGACATGCTGGGTCCACAGCCGCGCCGCCTGACCCGCGCGGTGCGCATCGGCGGCGTGGCCATGGGCGGCGGCGCTCCGGTGGTAGTGCAGTCGATGACCAATACCGACACCGCGGACGCGCCAGGTACCGCGCGACAGATCGCCGAGCTTGCCCGCGCCGGCTCCGAGCTGGTGCGGATCACCGTCAACACCCGCGAGGCAGCGGCCGCCGTGCCGCACATTCGCGACCGGCTGGCGGCAATGGGCGTCGGCGTCCCGCTGATTGGTGACTTCCACTACAACGGGCACCAGCTGCTGGCCGAGGAGCCGGCCTGCGCCGAAGCCTTGGCCAAATACCGGATCAATCCCGGCAATGTCGGTTTCGGCAAGAAGAAGGACCAGCAGTTCGCCAGCATGATCGAAGCCGCGCTGCGCTGGGACAAGCCGGTGCGAATCGGGGTCAACTGGGGCTCGCTGGACCAGGCGCTGGCCCAGGCATTGATGGACGAGAACGCGCTGCGCGAAGCGCCTTGGGATGCCGGGGCGGTAATGCGCGAGGCCCTGGTCCGCTCCGCCGTGGATTCCGCGGAGCGGGCGATGCAGCTGGGACTTGGCGCCGAGCGCATCGTGCTTTCGGCCAAGGTCAGCGGCGTACAGGAGCTGATCGCGGTGTATCGCGAACTGGCCAGGCGCAGCGATTGCGCCCTGCATCTGGGCCTGACCGAGGCCGGCATGGGCAGCAAGGGCATGGTCGCTTCCGCTGCGGCCCTTGCCGTGCTGCTGCAGGAGGGAATCGGCGACACGATCAGGATTTCACTGACCCCCGAGCCGGGCGGATCGCGAACGCAGGAAGTCATCGTCGCCCAGGAACTGCTGCAGACCATGGGCATGCGCGCCTTCACTCCGATGGTGACCGCTTGCCCTGGCTGCGGTCGCACTACCAGCAGTTTCTTCCAGGAGTTGGCGCAGACCGTACAGGAACACGTCCGCGCAAGAATGCCGGCCTGGCGGATCTCCCACCCGGGCGCTGAGAACCTGACCCTGGCGGTGATGGGCTGCGTGGTCAACGGACCGGGCGAGAGCAAGCACGCCGACATCGGCATCTCTCTGCCGGGCACCGGGGAGGCCCCGTCGGCGCCCGTGTTCATCGACGGCGCCAAGGCCATGACCCTGCGCGGTGAGCACATCGCCCGCGAGTTCGTCGAGGTCATCGACAGCTATGTCGAACGCCGCTACGGACGCTCCGACGCAGCCTGAGGCGACTGCTCAGCGGTCGCTTTCACGCTCGCTGGCGGCTGCGGCGTCGCGCAGCATGCGTCGCGCCAGCAGGGATTCGCGACGCGCGATGTAGGCGGTACTCAGGAAGATCACCGCCGACCCGCCGAGCGTGTAGCCATCTGGCGTTTCGTCAAACAGCCACCAGGCCAGCGCAGCCACCACGGGAAGCTGGAGAAAGCTGATCGGGGTCAGCGCCGAGGCGTCCCCCGCGCGCAGGGCGCGGGTCCAGAACCAGTGCGCGGTGGTGCCGAACAGGCCGGCGAGGCCACCCCACAGCCAACCAGCGGGTGAAGGCCAGACCCAGACGAACAGCGCCGGGACGAAGGACAGCGGCACCCAGATCAGGGTGGTGAACAGGACGATCGCGTCGGCCGGTTCGGTGCGCGAGAGCACCTTGATGCTGATCGCCACCATGGCGCTGGCGATCGCCGCGGTCAGTGCGACCAGGCTTGCGTGGCTGGCGCCATCTCCGCCCGGCCGAACGATGATCATCACCCCGAGAAAGCCCAATGCCACCGCTGTCCAGCGGCGTGCGCGAACCACCTCGCCGAGCACCAGAACGGCGCCTACGGTGATGAAGATCGGCGTCGAATAGGAGATTGCGACGGCCTGCGCCAGCGGCATGTTGGCGATCGCCCAGAAGCCGCAAAGCATCGACACGATGCCGATTCCGCAGCGCAGGAAGTACATCGGCAGCTTGTTGGTGCGCAACAGCCCGGTACCTGCACGCGCCAGCAGCGGCAGGGCGAACAACAGGCCGAACAGATTGCGCAGGAAGGCGACCTCGAACGGATGCATATGCTTCGAGGCGAGGCGGATGGTCACCACCATGAAACCGAACATCAGCGCCGCGCCGGCCATCAGCCACGCCGCCTCGGCGCTGAGCAGCCGGCCTTCGGCGCGCGGCGTCACCACTGGGCGCCGATGATCCGCGGCTCGGGCTCAAGGCGCACGGCAAAGCGCTGCTCGATCGAAGCAGCGATGCGTCGTGCCAGGTTCAGGATCTGCGCGCCGCTGGCCTTGCCGTGATTGACCAGGACCAGGGCGTGCTGCGCTGCAACGCCGGCATCGCCGTCTCGATATCCGCGCCAGCCGGCGCTTTCGATCAGCCAGCCGGCGGACAGCTTGCGCTGCCCCTCAGCTCCGGGCCAGCTGGGCATCTCGGGATACTCTTGCTGCAGCGAAACGGCCTGATCTGCAGGCACTTCCGGGTTCTTGAAGAAGCTGCCGGCGTTGCCGAGCAGGGAAGGCAAGGGCAGCTTGCGGGCGCGGATCCGCGAGATCGCCTCGGCAACGTGCAGCGGTCGCGGCGAGTCTATGTGCATCGACTGCAGCTCTTCGCGCACCCCGGCATAGTCAAGGCGCAGCGCGGCCTGACGCTGCAGGTCGAACGCTACGCGCAGGATGATCCACTGCCCGGCCTCGCGCTTGAAACGCGAGTCACGGTAGCCGAAGGCGCATTCCTCGCGATCCAGTCGATGCAGGCGCCGCCGTTCGCAGTCGAAGGCTTCGACCCAGGCCAGAGTCTGCGCGACCTCGGCGCCATAGGCGCCGACGTTCTGGATCGGGCAGGCACCGACCGACCCGGGAATGAGAGCCATGTTCTCCAACCCGTGCAGACCGTGGCCGACGCTCCAGCGGACCAGATCGTCCCAGCGCTCGCCAGCCTCGGCGACTACGCGGACCCGGTTGCCGTCCTCCTCGGTGATCGCAAGGCCGGGCAGGCCCAGCGACAGGACAAGGCCAGGCACATCGCCCGCCAGCAACAGGTTGCTGCCTTCGCCCAGAACCAGCAGGGGCAAGCCAAGCATCCACGGCTCGTCGAGCAGGGTTTGCAGCCCGTGCACGCTGCGCACATCGGCAAACAGTTCAGCGCGCGCGGCGACCCCGAAGGTGTTGCGCGCATCCAGCGGGGCATTCTCCCGCAGCAGGTAGTCGCTCATGGATGGCGGAAAAGGGCGCTGGGGCTTGGAAATCGATGCATGAATCGGGGCCAGCGCGGAGCGCTGTCGCCAATCGGAAGCAATCCTGCGTTGGCAGGCTCGCGGCTACGCTGCTCGAAATCCCTGCTTTGCCCGGCCCGATTGCCTGCATGCAATCGTGCGTTCGCAGGCTCGCAGCTACGCTGCTCGAAATACCTGCTTTGCCCGGCCCGATTGCCTGCATGCAATCGGGCGTTCGCAGGCTCGCAG
>CAYGMG010000008.1:0-20314 GCA_964350895.1 uncultured Lysobacter sp. | reverse complement strand
CTGCATGCAATCGGGCGTTCGCAGGCTCGCAGCTGCGCTGCTCGAAATCCCTGCTTTGCCCGGCCCGATTGCCTGCATGCAATCGGGCGTTCGCAGGCTCGCAGCTGCGCTGCTCGAAATCCCTGCTCACCCCGTGCTGCTCGGTGCCTCGCGGCGGCGGCGAAGGGCGTCGACCGCTTCGCTGACCAGGGACGGGCCCCGGTAGATCAGCCCGGTATACATCTGTACCAGTGTGGCGCCAGCGGCAATTTTTCCGACCGCGTCGGCACCGCTGAGGATGCCGCCCACGCCGATGACCGGCATGGTCTTGGGCAGATGGGCGCGCAACCGGCGCAGCACATAGGTGCTGTGGCCGTAGAGCGGTTTGCCGGACAGCCCGCCTTCCTCATCGGCATGGGCCAGGCCCTGCACTTCGGCGCGGTTGATCGTGGTGTTGGTGGCGATCACTCCATCGACCCCGGCAGCGGTCAGCACCTGGGCAATGCCGTCGATCTCGGCGTCGCTGAGGTCAGGGGCGATCTTGACCAGCATCGGCTTGCGCGTCCCGTGGCGCGAGCCGAGCGATTCCTGGGCGTCGCGCAGGCGTCCGAGCAGGCGCTTCAACGCCTCTTCGCCCTGCAGGTCGCGCAGGCCCTTGGTGTTGGGCGAGGAGATGTTGACCGTGATGTAGCTGGCCAGCGGATAGACCTTCTGCAGGCAATACAGGTAGTCGCTGGCCGCGTTCTGGTTGCTGGTGTCGCGGTTCTTGCCGATGTTGATGCCGAGGATGCCGCTGTAGCGGCTGGCCTCGACGTTGCGCACCAGGGCGTCGACGCCAGTGTTGTTGAAGCCCAGGCGATTGATCACTGCCTTGGCGCCCGGTAGGCGAAACATGCGTGGCTTGGGATTGCCTTCCTGCGGGCGCGGCGTGGTGGTGCCGATCTCGATGAAGCCGAAGCCGAGAGAGGCCAGGGCGTCGATGTATTCGCCGTTCTTGTCCATACCGGCGGCAAGCCCCACCGGATTGGGAAACTCGATCCCGAAGGCCTTGGTCTTGAGTGGCTTGGGCCGGCCGGCGATCAGCGGACGCAGACCGCTACGCCAGGCCGCGTCGATGGACTTCAGGCCAAGGGCGTGGGCCCGCTCGGGATCGAGCGAGAACAGGAAAGGACGGAGGAGGGAGTACACGATGGCCTGGTCAGTCGTCGGTCTAGGCGGCCCCGGACAGTGCGGCCAGCACGCCGAGGCTGAGCACGCCGAATATCACGGCAAGGATGAGCAGCAGGGTCAGACCGATGTTGAGGTAGCCGAGGATCAGACCGATAAGAGCCATTGCGTCGCCTTCGATCCGCTCGCGGCGGATCTCGGCGCGCGCCATGTGGCCGGCGATGATCGCCACCAGCGCGCCCAGCAGCGGCAGCACGATCCAAGAAGCGATCCCGAAAACGAGACTTAAGACGGCTGCGGTGCTGGTGCGCTGGGGGGCGTTCATGGCTATGCCTCAGATATCGAACTTGATGCCCTGGGCCAGCGGCAAAGCGTCGGTGTAGTTGATGGTGTTGGTCTGCCGGCGCATGTAGGCCTTCCACGCATCCGAACCTGACTCGCGCCCGCCGCCGGTTTCCTTCTCGCCGCCGAAGGCACCACCGATCTCGGCGCCCGAGGTGCCGATGTTGACGTTGGCAATGCCGCAGTCGGAACCGGCCGCCGACAGGAACTGTTCGGCATGGCGCATATTGAGGGTGAAGATCGACGAGGACAGGCCCTGCGGTACCGCGTTCTGCATGGCGATCGCCTCGTCGAGGGTGTCGAAGGGCATAACATACAGAATCGGTGCGAAAGTTTCCGTCTGCACCGCTTCACAGTCGTTGCCGATGCCGGTGATGATTGCCGGGGTGACGAAATTGCCCGGCCCATCAACCACCGTGCCGCCGGTGCGCAGCTGGCCACCGGCCTGCTTGGCGCTGTCGATGGCGGCAAGGTAGCGCTTGACCGAAGCCTGGTCGGTCAGCGGCCCCATCAGGGTGGCAGAGTCGGTCGGATCGCCGATGCGCTTCTCAACCTGCTTGAACGCGGCGACCAGGGTGTCGACGACTTCGTCATGCAAGGAGCGATGCACAAACAGGCGGCGGGTCGTGGTGCAGCGCTGGCCGGCGGTGCCGACGGCGCCGAACACGATGCCCGGGATGGCCACCTTCAGGTCCGCGGTCTGGTCGACGATGATCGCGTTGTTGCCGCCCAGTTCGAGCAGCGAGCGGCCCATGCGCTTGGCAACCTGGACGCCAACCTGGCGGCCGACCCGGGTCGAGCCGGTGAAGCTGATCAGCGGCACGCGCGGATCATCGACGAAACGCGCTGCCAGCTCGGTGCCGGCGTCGTTGAACAGGAAGAAGATGTCCGGGAAGCCGGCCTCGCGCAGGGCCTCGTTGCAGACCTTCATTGAGGCTATCGCGGTCAGCGGGGTCTTCGGTGAGGGCTTCCAGATCGACACGTCACCGCAGACTGCGGCGATGAAGCTGTTCCAGGCCCAGACCGCAACCGGGAAGTTGAAAGCGCTGATGATGCCGACCAGGCCGATCGGATGCCACTGCTCATACATACGATGGCCGGGGCGCTCGGAGTGCATGGTCAGGCCGTAAAGCATGCGCGACTGGCCGACGGCGAAATCGGCGATGTCGATCATCTCCTGCACCTCGCCATCGCCCTCGGACTTGATCTTGCCCATCTCCAGGCTGACCAGGGTGCCGAGCGCATCCTTGTGCTTGCGCAGCGCCTCGCCGCAAAGGCGCACGGCCTCACCGCGGCGCGGGGCCGGGGTGTTGCGCCAGATCGCCTGAGCCGCCTGCGCGCGCTCCATCAGCAGTTCGTAGTCGGCCGCGCTGCTGGCGTGGACCTTGGCGATGGTCTCGTTGCGACTCGGGTTGTTGGACTCGATCACCCCGGCGTCGCTGGTCTTGGACCACTCGCCCTGACCAAGATAGGTACCGCTGTTGAGTTCTCCAAGTCCGAGCGACTTGAGCATGGCTTCGTGCGACATGGGCTCTCCCGTGCAGGGCCAAGGGCTTGCCCCTGGCCGGAAAAAAGACCGGCAATTCTAACAGAGCGGACTGAACGAACCGAGCGCAGGGGTTTGCCAGAGACTTGACGATGCTCTACGGTTGGGGGTTATCCGCGCAGCGCGGAGCCGTTCAAACCAAGGATTGCCCATGCAGATTGCCGAGAACACGGCCGTTTCGTTCCACTACACCCTGACCAATGACCAAGGTGAGGTGCTGGATTCGTCCAGCGGCCGCGAGCCGCTCGCCTACCTGCACGGCGCGGGCAGCATCGTGCCCGGGCTTGAGAACGCGATGGAAGGCAAGGCCGCTGGCGACAAGTTCGAAGTCAAGGTACCCGCCGCTGAAGGTTACGGCGAGCGCCACGAGGGCATGATCCAGAGCGTTCCGCGCTCCGCCTTCCAGGGCGTCGAGCAGATCGAGGTCGGCATGCAGTTCCAGGCGCGCGGCCCGCAGGGCGCGATGTCGGTGACGGTGGCGGCGGTCAACGACGACGAGGTAACCGTCGACGGCAACCACCCGCTGGCCGGCGAGAACCTGAACTTCAGTATCGAAGTGGTTTCGGTGCGTGAGGCGAGCGCGGAAGAGCTCTCGCATGGCCACGTGCACGGCCCGGGCGGCCACCAGCACTGATGCGCACGCGCGCAGACCGGCAAGGCTGGCGGTCCTGGGTCGCACGGCGCGACCTCGCTGCATTCTTGGCCCGGGCTGCGCGCTTTCCTGAAGCGCTGCGGGATACGGCTTCCATCGTCGGCGGAGGCGGTCCCGCCTCGGCCTGCCCGGCGCGCTAGGCCATCGACGCGGAAATGGTCGAGTTCCGTTTCCGCAGCCAAGACGAGGCTCATCACCACTTCCTTGAAGTACCCGAGGTGCCGCGGCCGGCCGGCGCAAGCACCCAGTGGTTGAGCTTTCTGTATCGCAGCAGCGGATTGCAGCGCCATTCACCGGCGTCGCACTTTGCCGTCGTGCTGCGGGCCGAGCTGGGGCGTGACCAGAACGGCATCCCGCAGACCATCTCGGGTCGCGGACTGACCTTGGGCGATACTTCCAAGGCCGCGCTGCCCGCCTCTTTTCCCGGTGCGCCGGCGCAGCGCTTCGGTGGTGCACGCGGGGTCCAGGTGGAAAGCTTCTGGCCCGGTGGAAACTTCCTGTTCAGGGAGGCGCGTATCCTCGACCAGGGCCTGCGCGACGATTGCGACTACCGCGTGCATCTGCATGTCAACGACGATCGCTGGATCGGCTTCTGGCTTTCCGATTCGCAGGGGCAACCGCGAGCGGCCACCCAGGCCTGCATCCAGGATCACCCCGATCACCCGGTGCTGCCCGGGCGCAGTGGCATCGTCATCGCCCTGGGCCGTGGCGAAGAGCGCGGCGGCGAATGGGAAGCCTCGTTCCGGGAGATTACCTGGGGCTGGTTCTGAGCCTTGCATTTCGCCGCGCCTGGCGGAGGAGTGCTCAATGGCTGGATCGATACCGCGCCCAAAGGCTTCGCATCAGCAGCGCGGCAAAGGCCGATTGGCTTGGCCAGTAGCCCTGTTTCTTCGGCAGGCCGTCGTCAATGTCCTGGGTTCGCGACTCGTAGAAGCAATGCATCGCGGCGTCAGGAAGCTTTTGCCGGTCCTGGCAGCTGCCCGCGGGCACCATCACCAGATGCGGCAGCAGGGGCGCTTCGAACAGCTCGATAGCGGGCGCCGCGCAGCTGACGCAGCGACCGCGCGCGACGTTGGGCGGTGGGCGAAGCCGCTCGAAACTCAGCTGCTCGGCGCGCGGCTGCTGGATGTCGGCAGCGCGGAACACGCAGACATCGGCGAAGGCCGCCTGATTGAAACGGCGGCACAGCGAGCAGTGGCAGTAGAAGCGGAACAGCGGCCCGCGCTCCGCGCTGAAACGGGTGGCGGTGCACGGACAGGCAAAATCCAGTCGCAGGGCCCTTGGTTTGGTGGTCACTGGTGGCTCCCCGGATCAGCGCTGTGAGTCGAATCAGGATCGCGGGCCGAGGCACTCCCGGCGCCGCGCGTTGTCAAGGACCCGAGGCGTCAGAACAGCAGGGCCATGGCGAAGATACCGAGCATCAGGAAGGCCATGGCAATCTTCGCCGCGGTGCCCACCAGCATGCCAACCCAGGTTGCAATGCCGACCTGGGCAGCGCGACGGGCGATATCGGGTTCGCGATGGCGGGCGATCCACTCGCCGGCGATCGCCCCGATCAGCGGCATGAAGACCAGGCCGACGAGGCCGGTGAACAGACCGAGCACGGTGCCCACGCCAGCACCGAACAGAGCCAGCCAGTGCGCCTTGAGCCGCCGCGCGCCGAGGATGCCAGCGAGCAGGTCGATCAGCATGGCGAGCAACATCAGCACGGTGCACACCGCCAGAACGCCCCAGCCGACCCGACTGAAGTCATCCGCCCATGCGCCGAGGAGGATGCCGGCCCACACCAGCACGACACCCGGCAAGGCCGGGAGCACGATGCCCGCCAATCCGATCAGGATCAGCAGGCAGGCAAGTATCCACAGCGCGATATCCAATCAGCTTCCTTCGCGGGTTATCGACCAGTAGCCAGCTACGACCCCGCCGCGCAGGGTGCGTGACAGCCAAAGTCGTCCGGCGGCGGCCGCGGTTCAGGCACGCCCGGCGAACTCACCACTGAGCGTGCTGACCAGGATCCGCTCGCCAATGCTGATGTACTCAGGCACCTGGATCTCGATGCCGGTATTGAGCTTGGCCGGTTTCGGCCGCTTGGTGGCGGTCGCGCCCTTGAGCTCGGGGGCTGTATCGACCACTTCAAGAGTCACCGATGCCGGCAGCTGCAGGGCTACCGGCTGATCGTCGATCACCGCCACATGGCAGCCTTCCAGCCCATCGGTGATGTAGCCGGCGGCGTCGCCGACCACGTCAGCGTCCAGCTGGTAGGGCGTGTAGTCCTCGGCGTCCATGAACACGAATGCGTCGCCTTCCTTGTAGGAGAAGGTCGCCGCGCGCCGCACCAGATCGACCTCTTTCAGCTCGTCGTCTGCTCGCAGCGAGAGGTCCAGCTTCTGCGCGCCGGGGATCGCGTACAGGGTGAAACGGAAGGTGACATTGCCACCGCGTGCGGTCGGCGCGCTGCGCTCGATGTCGCGCACCTGGTAGATGCCGCCGTTGTGTTCGATGACGTTGCCGCGTTTGGTGTCTGAGGCTTTCATGGGTGGATGGGTTCGCAGTTCGGGAATCGGGATGCCTGGGGAAAATGGGCTGGGGCGCGACCGAGATGGCGCGGGCCGGCGCGATCGGATACGCGGTCGGCGGTCGGCGGTCGCGTATGCCCGCCCCGCCAGTGCTCTTACTTGGGCGCCAGGCGCACCGCGCCGTCGACGCGGATCACGCTGCCGTTAAGGTAGCGGTTGCTGAGGATGAAGGACACCGCATCGGCAAACTCATCGGCCTGCCCGAGGCGCGAAGGGAAGGGCACCTGGGCGCACAGGGAGTCGTACACCGCCGGCGGCATGCCATCGACCATCGGCGTGTGGAAGATGCCCGGCGCCACGGTCATCACCCGAACCCCGACGCGTGCGAACTCGCGGGCCATCGGCAGGGTCATGCCAACAACGCCGCCCTTGGAAGCCGAATACGCAGCCTGGCCGATCTGGCCCTCGTAGGCGGCGATAGAGGCCGTATGCACGATCACGCCCCGCTCGCCGTCCTCGCCCGGCTCGTTGTTCTGCATCCGAGCGGCGGCGGCCTTGGCGACGTTGAAGCTGCCGATCAGGTTGATCCGCACCGTGCCCTCGAACTGCGACAGCGCCATCGGCCCTTCCTTTCCGAGCACGCGTCCGGCGCCCAGCACACCTGCGCAGTTGATCGCAACGTTAAGTCCGCCCATCGCCTCGGCGGCGCTCTCCACCGCCTCGTCAACGCCGTTCTCATCAGTCACGTCGACGCGGGCAAAACGGGCGCGCTCGCCGAGCGTCGCGGCCGCGGCCTCGCCTTTCTCCTGGTTGACGTCGAAAAGGCTGACGCTGGCGCCAGCGGACGCCAGACGGCCGGCAACCGCGAGCCCGAGTCCGGACGCGCCGCCGGTGATGACCGCCTTGACCTGATCCAGCTGCATGGCAAACACCTCGCGTAAAAGGGCCGGGATTGTAACCCAGGCAGCGCGGGGCTCAGTGGAGCGCAGGCCGCGTCAGTACTCGGCCGGCGGCCGGTAGGCACCGACCTCGTTGGCCGGCAGCGGCTTGGCGAACAGGTAGCCCTGGGCGAGGTCGGCACCGCGGTCAAGCAGGAACTGCCGCTGCACGCTCTGCTCCACGCCTTCGCCGACTACGGTCAGGCCAAGACTGTGGGCGATCTGGATGATCGACTGGCAGATCACTTCGTCGGTGCCACTGCCGGGCACCTCCTTCATGAAGTTGTGGCCGATTTTCAGCGCATCGATGGGTAGTCGCTTGAGGTAGTTCAGCGAGCTGTAACCCTCGCCGAAATCATCGATGCTGATGGCGACGCCGTGTGCCTTGAGCCGGGTCAGGGTGTCGACGACATCGCCGTCGTCCTCGAGCAGTACCCGCTCGGTGATCTCAAGCTCCAGGCTCGATCCGGCCAGCCCGTGGCGACGCAGGGCGCCCAGCACGTGCTCTTCAAAGTCTTCATTGAGGAACTGGCGGTAGCTCACATTGACCGCGACCCGCAGCATGCTGACGCCCTCGGCGCGCCAAGCGGTCAGCTGGCGACAGGCTTCGTCGATGACCCAGGCGCCGATGCGCACGATGTCGCCGGTGGTTTCCGCCACCGGGATGAACAGGTCCGGACGCATCGCACCAAGAAGCCGGTTGTTCCAGCGAAGCAGTGCTTCGACCTGACGCAGGCTGCCGTCGGTGAGGTTCACCTGCGGCTGGTAGACGAGATGAAACTCGTCATGCTCCAGTGCGCGGCGAAGCTGGGTCTCCAGCAACAGACGGTCGGAGATCTGCTGGGCCAGCGCCGGATTGAAGCTCTGCCAGGTGTTGCGGCCGCGACGTTTGGCCTCGGCCATCGCAGCGTCCGCGCTCTGCATCAGCTGCTGCACGGTTGCGCCATCATCGGGAAAGCGTGCAACGCCGACCGAGGCGGTGATCGAGAACTCCTCGCCCTCGTGCAGGAAGGGTGCTCGAAACGCCTCGTTGACCCGCACGGCGAGCGCCTCGCTGGCCGTTCGCCCGCCGCTGGGCAAAATCATCACGAATTCGTCGCCTTCGAGACGGCCGACCGACCCCGGCTCTTCGATCAACCGGTGCAGTCGCAGGCCGGCCGCGCGTACCAGGGCATTGCCATTCTCGTGGCCGAGCAGGTCATTGACCACCCTGAAGCGATCCAGATCGACGTGGAGCAGGGCAGGCCCGCTTTCCAGCCGCGCCTCGTGCAGTGCAGTACCCAGCCGCTCCACGACAGATTCCCGATTGGCAAGGCCGGTCAGTGGATCGGTCAAACCCTGGCGGCGCAGGGTGTCTTCGAGCAGCTTGTCCTTGGTGATGTCCTGAAGGGTGCCGCTGATCTGGTAGACCCTGCCGTCGCGCAGCTCTGCCTCGCCGATCAGCCGCGCCCAGCGGTGCCGACCACGTCGCGACAGCGTGCGGCACTCGATGTCGAAGGGGGTGCCGGCACGGCGGATCTCGGCGGCGGCCATGGCGACCTGATCGCGGTCGGCATCGACCACGTGCTCGAGCAAGGCATCCTGATCCACCGCCTCGCTCTCGCTGACGCCGAGCATCCGGTAGAGCGGCACCGACCAGTACATCCTGCCGGACTGTGGATCGAGGTCCCAGGCGCCAATCCGGGCCAGCTGCTGGGTGCGCAGGAAGAGGTCGCTGTCGCGAACCAGATCGGTAACATCGCCGAAGGTCGAAATGACCTGATACGGCGCTGACTCTCCTTCGCGGAAGATCGGCGTGGCGGTGACGCTGAACCAGCGTCGCCAGTGCTCGAGTGGATCGAACACGCCGATCACCGTGCTGGCAACGGTCTCGCGCAGCTGCAGTGCGCGCTGCGAGGGCAGCTGGCTGGCTGGCAGCAAGGAACCGTCGCGCGACAGGAACTCCCAGCCGCTGCCGGTCAGGCCCTGGCTGAGCAGGGTCGCTTCGTCCCTGCGCAGCAGGCGGCAAGCGGCTGGGTTGACCGAAAGCATTACGCCATGCCCATCCTGGACCAGGACTCCCTTGTCCATCGCGTGCAGCAGGTCGCGATAGCGGATCGCACTCTCTTGCTGCTGCTGCTCGGCCTCGCGTCGCGGCGTGATATCGCGGGCCACGGCCAGCACGTGGGGCGCTCCGTGGAGGACAAACACCCGTGAATGCACCTCGACCGGAAACTGGCTGCCATCTGCCCGCTGGTTGATCGTCTCGTGGACGAAGGGTGCCCCGTCCGCATTCGCGAAGATGACTTCCTCGATCCGGTTCTTCGGAATATCGGGGCTTAGATCGTAGATCTTGATGGTCAGAAGCTCCTTGCGGCTTCTGCCATAAGCCTCGCAGGCGGCGAGGTTGACCTGACGGATGCTGCCGTCGCGCGCCAGCACCGTCACCGCGTCAGGCACGGCGTCGATCAGGGTGGAAAAACTCGAAGTTGCCTCGACCAGGGCGTCGCGCAGCTTCTCCAGCTCGGCCGAGGCATCGGCGGACACCGGTTGTCCGTCAGCGTTCTCGTGGCTGGAGGGAGAAGAGCTCATGCCTGCAGTCTATCTGCATTCGCGGTCGTCCCGGCAAGGCTTGCGAGGGCTCTGCTCGTCGATACAGGCCGCTCGCTGCGTGTGCCGGCGCGAACCTAGTGTCCTGTCCCGGAAGTACATCGCAGGATTCGCTCGGTCTGCGCCGTCGATGCGGCGTTGCTCGTCGTCGCCATAGCGCTGCTATGCCTCCTTCTCGCGCCTTGCCTTGACGACGCATCCGCGTCGCGACTTCAACAACATACTTCCGGGGCAGGACTCTAGTGTCCTGTCCCGGAAGTACGTCGCAGAATTCGCTTGGTCTGCGCCGTCGATGCTGCGTTGCTCGTCGTCGCCATAGCGCTGCTATGCCTCCTTCTCGCGCCTTGCCTCGACGACGCATCCGCGTCGCGACTTCAACAACATACTTCCGGGGCAGGACACTAGCTGGTGATCAGCTCCTCGACCAAGTTGATCAACCGCTGGCGCGCCTGGCCTGCATCGAGCAGGGCAGGCATCCTCTCGGCGATGGCGCGCTGCAGCTCGCGTCGAGCCGCGGGGTCTGCGGCCAGCGCCACCACCCGTTCGATCTGCTGTCCGGCATCGCTGGTGCTCAGCGCAGCGTCGAGCTGGAGCAGCTTGAGCATCGCGTGGCTTTGCCTGCCGCGCATCAGATCGCCGGGACAGGCCACCAGCGGCAGGCCGCAGAGCAGTGCGTCGATTGCCGTATTGCCTCCAGACCAGTGCAGGCTGTCGAGCATCACATCGCAGGCCATGTTGACCTGAAGGTATCTGTCTCGTGGCATCAAGGGCATGAAGCGGACATGTCGTTCGGCGCTTCCGCCATGCGCGGAAAAGGCCCGCTGCAGCCGCTCCATGAAAGCGACCCGCCAGCCGGCGTACTCCGGCTCGAACAGCACGAACTGCACCGCGGGCAGCCGCTCGGCAATGCCAGCCATCACCTCGTCGGTGTCCGGATGCAGTTTGAACAGCGACTGCGGGACCAACACGCGTGGCCGCGACGGATCGAGCCCGAAGTGCTCGGGCGGCTGGCGCGCGGGCAGGGTGGGGCAGAGATAGTCGACGCCGATTCCCGGGAGCAGATGCAGCGGCTCGGAATAATGTTCGGCGGCGTTGTCCGGCTCCATGCCGGCGCAGCTGAAGTACGCGTCGATGGTCGAGAATCCGCTGCTGGTGGGATGGCCCCAGGCCACCGCCTGCCTGCGTGCAAGGCGCAGTGATGCCAGCGGCGTGAGCCGTGCATCCATGCCGATCTCCGGGTAGATCAGCAGGTCCAGATGATCGTCACGAACGGTCTCTGCCAGCGACTCAAGGCGCCCCTCGAGGTATCTGAAAACGCTGGCGCGCTTGGCGAACTCCCCGGTCTGATCATCCCGCTGGGGACCCAGCTGGTACAGGTAAACCTCGAAGCCGGCTTCGCCCAACCAGTCTATCCAGCGGCCGAAATAGGCGCCGACCGTGCAGCGTCGCCAGGCTGCGGAAAGCAGGCCGACGCGCCGTCGACCGGGCGAACCTGTTCCCGGCTCGGCAAGCTCGGGACGCAGCCGTTGGCTGGCCTGTTCCACCAGCCGGGCAAAGCGAACCTGCAGCTCGCGATCGGAAAGGCCTTGGTAGGCGAGCAGAAAGTTGCTGTGGGACAGTTCGCGCAAGGGCGTGTCCGCGCTGGCAATTCGCCCCTCGTCCCATTCGTTCTCCAGGCGCCCGAGTCCCTGTTCGAATCGCTCCCGGTGTTCCAGCAGGTCCTGCTTGCTGCGGTAGATGGCGGGCAGCGTGAGCTCGCCGATGAAGCGCGCGCGCAGCGCCGCTCGCCCTGCCTGGCTGGCGACTCTAACCAGAACCTTGCTTGCCTGCTCGGCAGCCTGCACTTCGCCGCGCAGGCGAAGCTCACTCAGCGCTTCGGTTGCCGCATCCAGATCGTGCTCGGGCGAAAGGCGTTCGAACGCAGACAGGGTTGCTTCCAGCATGCCCGAGCGCGCAGCGGTGTGGGCAAGCCAGCCGCTGTCCGTGCTCTTCGCCGCAATCGGGCCGGCCACCGAAGGGCCATCACCGACCTTCTCCAGTTGATTGCGCGCGCGCTGCAGCAGCGTCTTGGCTGCTCCATCGTCCGGGTTCACCAGCAGGTGCCGCTGAAAGGCCACGGCAGCCTGTTCGGGGTCAAGGCACAGACCAAGGTTGAACCAGGCTTGCGGGTGTTCTGGCCAGAGTGAAATGGCCTGTTCAATATCTGCCTTGGCTACCTGGTGATGGCCGTTCTGCAGTGCGCGACTGCCGCGATTGTTCAGCGCGGTGGCGAGCATCCGGGTGAAGCGGGGGTGCAGCGGGTGCAGGCGGAGCAGGGACTGCAGGCTGTCGATCAGAAGGTCCAGCTGGCCCAGGGCATTGGCCGCGTTGGCCCTCACGATCAGGGCGCGCGAATCGTCGGGGGAAACCCGCAGCTGTGCTTCCGCTGCCTGCAGTGCCTGGGCGCTCTGGCCGTGACGGAGCAGTGCCTCCGCGCGTTCTACCTCCGCCACCGGTTCAACCATTGGAAAGCTGAGGCAGGCCTGCTCTGGCAAGACGCGATAGCGGCTCACGGCCGAGCTGGCCGCTGATCCAGCGTGCCGTGTCGATCAGCTTGCCGAGGTCAACGCCGCAGGGCATGCCCGAGCCATCCAGCAGATAGACCACGTCCTCGGTGGCCACGTTGCCGCTGGCGCCTGGCGCGTAGGGGCAGCCACCGAGCCCGCCGATCGAGGCGTCGACCACCCGCACGCCGGCCTCCAGGCAGGCATAGAGGTTGGCCAGGGCCTGGCCGCGGGTGTCGTGGAAGTGGACTGCCAGCTGCTTCATCGGCAGCGAAGCGGCGACTGCCTCGAGCATGCCGCGGGCCTGTCTTGGCGTGCCGACGCCGATGGTGTCGCCGAGCGATATCTCGTAGCAGCCCATGTCGCCAAGCGCCTCGGCCACGCGCACCACGTCCGCGATCGGGACCTTGCCCTGGTAGGGACAGCCGAGCACGGTCGAGACGTAGCCGCGCACGGCAACGCCGTCGGCTGCTGCCCGTTGCATCAGTGGGCGGAAGCGATCCAGGCTCTCGTCGATGCCGGCGTTTATGTTCTTGCGGCTGAACGCCTCCGAGGCGGCAGCGAATACCGCGACTTCTTGCGCACCGGCCTCGCGCGCGCGGCGGTAGCCCGCCTCGTTGGGCACCAGGACCGGGTAGCGCACGCCATCACGACGCTGCACGCCGCGGAACACCTCGTCGGCGTCGGCCATTTGCGGCACCCAGCGCGGGCTGACGAAGCTGGTTACTTCGATGCTGTCGAGCCCGCAATCGGCAAGCCGCTCAACCAGGGCAATCTTGGTCGCCGCAGGCACCCGACCGGCTTCGTTCTGCAGGCCGTCCCGGGGACCGACCTCGACAATTCTTACCCGCTCCGACGTACTCACTGTTCGGCCTCCAGGCGCACCAGAAGTGCATCGGCCTCGACGATCTCGCCCGCGGAAGCGGCGACCTCGGCGACGCTGCCGGCCACTGGCGCGCGCAGGGTCAGTTCCATCTTCATCGCCTCCATGACCAGCAGAGGCTGGTCGACCTCCACCGTATCGCCGGCTGCGACCAACACCTCGACGATCCGTCCGGGCATCGGCGCACGAACCTTGTCCTGGGTGCTGCTGCCAGCCTCTTCGAATCCGAACGGCGGCGGTGTGCCGACCAGATATCGGCGCCCCTGGAAGTGGATGATCAGCTCGGTCTCGCTGCGGCGTGCGGGCAGCCGCTGCACCTGGCCGTCGAGCTCCAGGGTGATGCTGTTGGTCTGGCGGTGGCGGACGTGGACTTCATGGTCCTTGTCCGACAGCTGGAAACGGAATGCATCGGCGAAGCCGCTGATCGACAGATCGCATCGAAGCTCGCGCCAGCTCAGGCTCAGCGGCTGGCTGCCGGGTTGGCCGATCCGCCAGCCGTCGGCGAGTGCCCACGGCGAGTGCAGATCGGCACTTTGCCCCGCCAGCGCCGCGGCTTCGTCGCGCTCGGCGTCAAGGCGCAGCGCTGCGGCGGCCGCGACTACCTCAAGCGGCAATGCGTCTGGCTGGTCGAGGAACTGCTCCAACTCGCGGTCGAGGTAGCCGGTGTCAATGCTGGCGTCCTGCACCGCTGGGTGGGCGATCAGGCGTTCGAGAAAGGCCACATTGCTGGCCGTGCCCACGACATGGCAGGCGCCCAGCGCCGACTGCATCGCGGCCAGCGCCGCTGCACGATCCGCCGCATGCACAATCAGCTTGGCGATCATCGGATCGTAGAACACGCTGACCGTGTCGCCCTGTTCGACGCCCGCATCAATCCGCACGCCGGCGCCCTCGGCCGGCAATTCGAGCCGCTGCAGGGTGCCGGAGCCAGGGATGAATCCACGCTCGGCGTCTTCGGCGTAAAGGCGCAGCTCGATGGCATGGCCGACTGAGCGGATCTGCTCCTGGCTGCGCGGCAGCGGTTGTCCCGCCGCCACCCGAAGCTGCCACTCGACCAGATCAAGTCCGGTCACGCATTCGGTGACCGGATGTTCGACCTGCAGACGGGTGTTGATCTCCATGAAGTAGAACTGCCGGTCGGCGCCGAGGATGAACTCGACGGTGCCGGCATTGATGTAGTCCACGGCGCGGCCGGCGGCGACAGCCGCCTCGCCCATTTCCCGGCGCAGATCGTCGTCGAGCGCCATCGACGGAGTTTCCTCGAGCACCTTCTGGTAGCGGCGCTGCGCTGAACACTCGCGTTCGTTGAGATGCAGGATCCCGCCGTGGCTGTCGCCGAAGATCTGGAACTCGATGTGCCTGGGCTGCTCTATGTAGCGCTCCAGCAGCACCCGGTCGCGGCCGAAGGCATTGGCGGCCTCGCGCTGGCAGGAGGCGAGGGCGGCAGCGAAGTCGGCGTCGCCGCGCACGACCCGCATGCCTTTGCCACCGCCACCGTGAGCGGCCTTGATCATCAGCGGGTAGCCGATCCGTGCCGCTTCGCGACGCAGCAGCTCAGGATCCTGGTCGGCACCGGTGTAGCCGGGCACGACCGGCACGCCATTGGCCTGCATCAGTTCCTTGGCGCCGGCCTTGGAGCCGAGTTTGCGCATCGAGGCCGCGCGCGGCCCTATGAAGAGCAGTCCGGCCTGTTCGACGGCATCCGCGAACTCGGCATTCTCGGACAGGAATCCGTAGCCGGGATGGATAGCGGCGGTCTGGCTGCGCCGCGCGACGTCGAGCAGGGTGTCGATCCGCAGGTAGCTGTCGGCCGGGCGCGAGCCGCCGATGTGCCAGGACTCGTCGGCCAGGCGCACGTGGCGGGCTGTCGCATCAGCGTCGGAGTAGACGGCGATGGTGCGAATGCCCAGCCGTCGACAGGTACTGATGATGCGACAGGCGATCTCGCCGCGATTGGCGATCAGGACGCTGGCGGGAAGTGCGTGGTCGGCCATTGCGGGATCAGTCCCTGGCCCAGCGCGGCTTGCGCTTGTCGAAGAAAGCCTTGAGGCCCTCCTGGCCCTCTTCACCGACCCGCAGGTTGGCGATCAGGTCGGCATTGTTCTCGTCGAGCTCTCGCCGCTGCTTGGGTTCGGGATGCTGGATGCGCTGGATCAGGCGTTTGGATTCCAGCAACGCACGCGGACCGGCGTCGCGCAGACGGGCAAGGATCTCGGCCACCGCGTCGTCGAGGCGCTCGTCATCGACCACCTGGTGAACGAGTCCAAGGCGCTCGGCCATCGCCGCGTCAAAGGTTTCGGCGGTCAGGAACCAGCGCCTTGCCTGGCGCGCGCCCATAGCGTCGATCACGTAGGGCGAAATCACCGCCGGCACCAGGCCAAGCCGGGTCTCGGTCAGCCCGAAGCGCGCCGAGCGTGCCGCCACCGCGATATCGCAGCAGGCGATCAGGCCGACGCCGCCGCCAAAGGCCGCGCCATTGACCCTTGCGATGGTGGGTTTGTCCAGGCCGTTGAGCACACGCATCAGCTTGGCCAGCTGGCGGGCGTCCTTGCGGTTCTCCTTTTCGCTGGCCTCGGCCATGCGCTTCATCCAGCCAAGGTCGGCGCCGGCCGAGAACGACTTGCCGGCACCGGTCAAAACCACCGCACGCACCCGCTCGTCTTCCTGCAGCTCGCGCAGGCGCTCGGTGAGCTCGGCGATCAACACGTCGTCGAAGGCGTTGTGGATCCGGGCGCGATCCAGGGTCAGGGTGCTGACGCCGTCGGCATGATGAAGGGCGATGGCAGACACGTGAAGTCCTTGTTCAGTGGCGCGGCGGGCGCGCCGGATCACATCCGGAAGACGCCGAAGCGCGCGGGTTCGATGGGGGCGTTGAGCGATGCGGATAAGCCCAGGCCGAGTACGCGCCGGGTGTCCGCGGGGTCGATGATGCCGTCGTCCCACAGCCGGGCGCTGGCATAGACCGGATTTCCCTGCTGCTCGTACTGCTCGCGGATCGGCAGCTTGAAGGCTTCTTCGTCTTCGGCGCTCCAGGACTTGCCGCTGGCCTCTATGCCGTCGCGGCGCACGGTGGCGAGCACGCTCGCGGCCTGCTCGCCGCCCATCACGCTGATCCGCGCATTCGGCCACATCCACAGGAAGCGTGCGCCGTAAGCGCGTCCGCACATGGCGTAGTTGCCAGCGCCGAAGCTGCCGCCGATGACCACGGTGAACTTGGGCACCGAGGAGCAGGCAACGGCAGTAACCATCTTCGCGCCGTCCTTGGCTATGCCGGCGTTCTCGTACTTGCGGCCGACCATGAAGCCGGTGATGTTCTGCAGGAAGACCAGCGGGATGCCGCGCTGGTTGCACAGCTCGATGAAGTGCGCGCCTTTCAGCGCACTCTCGGCAAACAGGATGCCGTTGTTGGCGATGATGCCCACAGGATAGCCGTGCAGATGGGCAAAGCCGGTGACCAGGGTCTTGCCGTAGCGCGCCTTGAATTCCTGTAGTTCGCTGCCGTCGACGATCCGTGCGATGACCTCGCGGATATCGAACGGGCGGCGGGTATCGCGCGGCACGATGCCGTACAGCTCATCGCCCGGGTAAGCCGGCTCGCGCGGCGTCTGCACGGCCAGCGGCATCGGCTTGACCCGATTGAACTGGCGGACCACGTCACGGGCGATGGCCAGCGCATGGCGGTCGTTCTCGGCAAAGTGATCCGCCACGCCGGAAGTGCTGGTATGCACTTCGGCGCCCCCCAGCGCTTCGGCATCGACCACTTCGCCGGTCGCCGCCTTCACCAGCGGCGGCCCGCCGAGGAAGATCGTGCCTTGTTCCTTGACGATGATGCTCTCGTCGCACATCGCCGGCACGTAGGCGCCGCCGGCAGTGCATGAACCCATGACCACGGCCAGCTGCGGGATGTTCTCCGCGCTCAGCCGCGCCTGGTTGTAGAAGATCCGGCCGAAGTGCTCGCGGTCCGGGAATACCTCGTCCTGCAGCGGCAGGAAAGCGCCGCCCGAGTCGACCAGGTAAACGCAGGGGAGACGATTCTCGCGAGCGATTTCCTGCGCGCGCAGATGCTTCTTCACGGTCATCGGGAAATAGGTGCCGCCCTTGACCGTGGCGTCATTCGCCACCACCACGACTTCCATCCCGTGGACACGGCCGATCCCGGCGACCATGCCCGCGCATGGAGCGGAGCCGTCGTACATGTCCTCGGCGGCCAGGGGCGCGATCTCGAGGAAGGGGGAGCCCGGGTCGAGCAAGGCGGTGATGCGGTCGCGGGGGAGCAGCTTGCCGCGCTCGGTGTGGCGGGTTCGCGCCTTGTCGCCGCCGCCTTGGGCGATCCGGGCAAGTCGTTGGCGCAGGGCCTCGACCAGCGACAGCAGATGCTCGCGGTTGTCCTGGAACTCAGCGCTGCGGGTGTCGATCCGGCTGGCTATGCGCGGCATGCCTTGCTTCCATGGCAGGGCCGGGCAGGGCAGCTGCCACCGCTCGGCGAATTGGGTATCCGTGGCAAGCGCCGCCCGCGGTCAGCGGGCGGCGCCCGTTCGTGCCTCAGTCGCCCTTGGCGGCGTCCTTGGCGTCGTCCATTTCCTCCTTGGCCGCATCCTTGGCGTCTTCAGCCATGGCCTTGACGTCCTCACCCATCTCCTTGGCGGCGTCCTTCATGTCCTCGCCCATTTCCTTGGCGGCGTCGGCCACGTCGCCGGCGGTCTCGCTGGCGGCCTCACCGGCCTCTTCGGCCATGGCCTTGCCTTCGTCCATCGCCTCGCCGGCGGCCTGGGCGGCGTCGTCACCAGCCTCCTTGGCAGCATCGACGGCGTGGCCGGCGGCGTCCTTGGTCGCTTCCATGGCTTCCTTGGCGGATTCCTGGGCCTTCTCGGCCGAGGACTGCGGCTGGCAGCCGACCAAGGTGATCAACGATGCAGCCCCCAGAACCAGTAGCAGATGACGTGTCATTGGCATTTCCTCGCTTTGCTGGATAACGCAGTGATGATGATGCCGGACCGGACCTGCGCTGTCCGGGGCGGCTGATGGAGCCTTACGCCGTCGAGGCGCCTGGCTCCGTGGGTGAAACCGTATGTTTGGGGTGGGCCCGCGGTTTCAGGCGAGCTCGATGGCCATTGCGGTCGCCTCGCCGCCGCCGATGCACAAGGCCGCGACGCCGCGCTTCTTGCCAGCGCGCTGCAGGGCGTGGATCAGGGTAACCAGAATACGCGCGCCGGTGGCACCGATCGGGTGGCCGAGGGCGCAGGCGCCGCCGTGGACGTTGAGGCGGTCATGCGGGATACCGAGCGCCTTGACCGGGGCCATCGCCACGCAGGCGAAGGCCTCGTTGATCTCGAACAGGTCGACATCGGCGATCTTCCAGCCGGTTTTCTTGAGCAGCGACTCGATCGCATGCACCGGGGCCGTGGTGAACCACTCGGGCTCCTGCGAGTGCGTGGTGTAGCCGACAATCCGCGCCAGCGGCTTGCTGCCGCGCCGCTCGGCCTCGGATTTGCTCATCAGCACGAGGGCGGCGGCGCCATCGGAAATGCTCGACGAGGTGGCCGCGGTGATCGTGCCGTCCTTCTTGAAGGCCGGACGCAAGGCCGGGATCTTCTCGATACTGCACTTGCCGGGCTGCTCGTCGCTGTCGACGACCACGTCGCCCTTGCGCCCGCTCACGGTCACTGGGGCGATCTCGTTCTTGAAGGTGCCATCGGCCACCGCAGCCTGGGCACGGCGCACGCTCTCGGCGGCGAAGGCGTCCTGTTCCTCGCGGCTCATCGAATACTTGTCGGCGCACATCTCGCCGAACACGCCCATGGCCTGCTTCTGGTATGGATCGGTCAGGCCGTCCCAGGCCATGTGGTCGAGCATCTCGGCGCTGCCATAGCGAATCCCGCTGCGCGAGCCGTTGAGCAGGTGTGGCGCATTGGTCATGCTCTCCATACCGCCGGCGACCACGACATCGGCCGACCCGGCCTTGATCAGATCGGCGCCGAACATGGCCGCCTTCATGCCCGAGCCGCAAACCTTGTTGATCGTCGTGCAGCCGCTGGAGACCGGGATGCCGGAAGCAAGCGCGGCCTGGCGTGCAGGCGCCTGGCCAAGGCCGGCCGGCAGCACGCAGCCCATGATCACTTCGGATACCTGATCCGCTTCGACGCCCGCCTGCTCAAGGGCGGCCTTGATGGCGGTGGCGCCAAGGGTCGGCGTCGGCACGCCAGTGAACTGGCCCATGAAGGAGCCAACCGCGGTGCGCTTGGCGCCGACGATGACGATGTTTTCGGATGACTGGCTCATTGGCAGGACTCCATCGATCGAGGTGCTGCGGGATGCAGGGCACAAACCACATCATTGTAGACCGGAAGCGCCACCTCGCTCAGCGGCCGGCCGCGCGACGAGCCTCAGTCGAGCATGCCGGCAAGCCAGAGGAAGGGCAGCAAACTGAGTGCCAGAGCGGCAAGCAGGCCAAACCACTGGGCCAGCCGGAGTAGCGGACGCTGCAGGAAGGATTCGAGCAGGGTCGGCACCTCGCCGCGGGCGCGGGCAGCGGCGAACTCCTCGCGCGCCCGGCTGCCACGCTCGGTCTGATAGCCGGCCAGGATCTCCTTGGCCCTTGGCAGCGCTGCTTCGTCGACCAGCCACAGCGCCCCGTGCGAGATGCCCCAGCGGCTCGGTTCGGTGCGGTAATGCTCCAGCGCATGTGTATCGAGCAGCTCGCAGACCTCCTCGTACTCGTCGGCGGGCACGTCGCGCAGGGACATCAGCAGGGCGGGCATGTCAGCAGCCTCCGTTGTCTTTGTGCAGGCGCCGGGCAAGGCGGATGATCGCCGCGCAGGCTTCGCCAAGCTCGGTGCGCGAGGCGACCAGACTCAGACGCAGCCCGCCCTTGAGACTGTCGCCGAAGGCGATGCCGGGCATCAGGGCAACCGCTTCCTCGTCGAGTAGCCGCTCGGCGAAGGCGCTGCCGTCCACCCCAAGGCCATCGAGCCGGATCGCGACAAACATGCCCGCCGCGGGCCGGATCGGGCGCAGTCCCGGCTGGTCGGCCAGCGCGCTGAGCACTTCGGCGGCGCGCGCTGCGTACTCGACCCGCATCGACTCGGCCTCGGCGGGCGGGGTGACCAGCGCGCCGGCCAGCGCATCCTGCAGAAATGGCGGGGTGCCGAACAGGCCGGCC
>CAYGMG010000007.1:0-55557 GCA_964350895.1 uncultured Lysobacter sp. | reverse complement strand
ACGATCTCCGGATGCATCGGACAGGTGAACTGCGTGCCGGCCGGCACCGGTGCCGCTTCGGCAGGCTCGCTCGACAGATAGCGGGCCGGATCGTCGACAAATTTGCTTCGGCAGCCCGCCGAGCAGAAGTGATAGCGCTGGCCGTCGTGGTCGGCGTGATGGGGCGATTCGGCACTGACCGTCATCCCGCACACCGGATCCTGGCGCGGTGGCTCGGCGCCAGGCGTGCCGGGTTCCTTGTTGCCCGCCTCGAGCTGGCGAGAATGGCTTGGGTGGTCTGCTGTCGATTCGTTCGACGGCGCGGGCTTGGCGCTGCAGCACGCGTGCGCGGCATGCGTTTGGTCGTGAGCGTTCATACGGACTCCTCCTGCGTGAGTGCATTGAGGATCGGGCAGGCCTCAGCGCGACCATGGCCCGGGCAAGCACTGATCAACGCCTGCAAGCCGTGCCGGATGCGCTCCAGTTCAGCGATGCGTGCGTTGATGTCGAGCAGCTTGGACTGCGCTGCCTGCTTGACCCGGGCCACGTCCTGGCCGTCACTGAGCGCCAACAACCCGCGGATATCCTCCAACGAGAAGCCCAACGCTTTGGCACGGCGAATGAAGCGCAGACGCTTCAACTCGGTCGCGCCGTAGCGACGGTAGCCGGACGCCAAGCGACCTGCCGGCGAAAGCAGGGCGTTGCGTTCGTAGTAACGCACGGTGTCGATGGCGACCCCGGCGCATTTCGCGAGCTGGCCGATGCTGAGCTGTGACATGCCCGATCTCCTGTGAGAGGCCAGTCTGCAGTCTGGACCATGGTCCAGAGTCAAGCATCTATTCGCACGGGTTACGCCTCGGTGTGGGGGTAGAACAAACACTCGTGCCACCAGCCGCCATTCGACTCAGTCGCGGCGGCATCATGGCCGTAGGAGAGACTTTCCGGGTACAGCGCTGTCAACTGCGAGAGAGTTTCCTGGACCCGTTCCAGCGAGGTCATCAAATCGGATACTTGATCTTCAAGGTCGACGGTCAAGGCGAACAATTCGGTCACTTGGCTGCGCGCACCGCAGCTAGTCACCGCCATGGACAATTGATGCAACTTCAGCAGATCGCTGCGCAATGGTGGCGGGCCGCCATCTCCCCGATCGTTCAAACCACCCGCCCGGCTGGCGTTGCTGTGAGTTTCCTCACCCCGCGCAGCAGGACAGTTGCTTCACATCCTTGGTGAAGGTCTGTGCCGTGAGCTTTAGTCCCTCGACCATAGTCAGGTAAGGAAACAACTGGTCGGCCAGCTCTTGCACGGTCATCTTCGCCCGAATGGCGAGTGCTGCAGTCTGGATCAGTTCACCGGCTTCCGGCGCCACCGCCTGCACACCGATCAGCCGGCCGGAGCCGGCTTCGGCGACCAGCTTGATGAAACCCCGGGTGTCGAAGTTGACCAGTGCTCGGGGCACGTTGTCGAGCGATAGCATGCGGCTGTCGGTCTCGATGCCGGCACCATGGGCTTCGGCTTCGCTATAGCCCACGGTGGCGACCTGCGGGTCGGTAAACACGACTGCCGGCATGGCCGTCAGATCCAAAACCGCGTTGCCGCCGGTCATGTTGATCGCGGCGCGGGTACCGGCCGCTGCCGCAACGTAGACGAACTGCGGCTGGTCGGTGCAATCGCCGGCAGCGTAGATGCGCGGTGCGGCAGTGTGCATCGCACGGTCGATGACGATGGCGCCTTGCACGTTGACAGTCACACCCGCCGCGTCCAGGTTGAGAGTGCGGGTGTTCGGGGCGCGGCCGGTGGCGATCAGCAATTCGTCGACACGCAGTTCGCCGTGTCCGGTGGTGAGCACGAACGCTCCATCCACATAGGCGACGTGGCTGGCCTGCGTGTGATCCAGCACTTCGATGCCTTCGGCGCGAAACGCGGCCGTCACGGCTTCGCCGATGGCGGGGTCTTCGCGGAAGAACAGCGTACTGCGCGCCAGGATCGTGACCCGGCTACCCAGCCGGGCGAAGGCTTGCGCCAACTCGACCGCCACCACGGATGAGCCGATGACGGCCAACCGCTCGGGAATGCGATCGCTGGCCAGCGCTTCCGTGGAGGTCCAGTAGGGGGTGTCCTTCAGACCGGGGGTCGGCGGAATCGCCGGGTTGGCTCCCGTGGCAATCAGGCAGCGGTCGAATGCAATCTCGCGTTCGCCACCATCCGCCAGCTGCACGCTCAGGCGGCGGTTGTCCTGAAAGCGGGCTTCGCCGTGCAGCACGGTGATGGCCGGGGTGCTGTCCAGGATGCCTTCGTACTTGGCGCGGCGCAGTTCATCAACACGCCCCTGCTGCTGCGCCAACAGCTGCTCACGCAGGATCGCCGGTGAAGACGCTGAAATGGCGCCGTCGAACGGACTCTCGCGCCGCAGATGGGCGATGTGCGCGGCGCGGATCATAATCTTGGACGGCACGCAGCCGACGTTGACACACGTGCCGCCGAGGGTGCCGCGCTCGATCAGCGTGACACGTGTCCCTCGCTCAACGGCTTTCAGTGCCGCCGCCATCGCCGCGCCGCCGCTGCCGATCACGGCTACGTGCAGCGCGGGCTCGCTGCCATCGTGCTTCGTTCCACTGCCCAGACGTTCCCGCGCGTTGTCCAGCAGGCCGCGAGCCTTGTCAATCGAGTCTGCAGCTTGCACACGGTAGCCGAGTTCAGACACGGCGGCGACCAGCAGCGCCCTATCCAGGCCAGCGCTCGCATTGGCTTCAATCTCGGCTTTTCGCTGCGGATAGGACACTCGGGCAGTCCGAACCCCAAGCACCTTCTCCAAGGCGAGCCGAATGTGCTCCGCGCACGTTCCGCACGTCATGCCGTCGATGTGCAGCGTGATGGCCTCGGTCATGGGGCGATCACTCTTTGATGGTGGAAGGGTAGCCGGCGTTTTCGGTCGCTTGGGTCAGGGCGGCCGGCGAGGTCTTGGTATCGTCGTAGGTCACCGTCGCTTCCTTGGGCTCCCAGGTCACTTTGGCCTCGATGACGCCCTCGACCTTGGATAGCGCTTTCTTGACAGTGATCGGACAGGTGGCGCAGGTCATGCCCGGCACCGACAGCGTGACGGTTCTGGTGGCGGCCCAGGCGGGGGTGCTCAGGGCCGCGGCCAGAGCGAGCAGCGTGATGAGCTTCTTCATGGCAGTCTCCTTTCAGTAGAACAGGGGCGCGAAGTAGGGAAAGGCAAGAGCGATCACCACCAGGGCGACGACGATCCAGAAGATCACCTTGTAGGTCGTCTGCACCTGCGGGATGGCGCATGCGTCGCCAGGTTCGCAGGCTCGGGCCGGCCGGAAGATGCGGCGCCAGGCGAAGAACAGGGCCACCAGCGCCGCGCCGATGAAGAGCGGCCGGTATGGCTCCAACACCGTCAGGTTGCCGATCCAGGCGCCGGAGAAGCCCAACGTGATCAGCACGAGCGGGCCGAGGCAGCAGGTCGAGGCGAGGATGGCGGCGAGGCCGCCGGCCGCCAATGCGGCGCGGCCATTTCTGGGTTGTGCCATGGGGGTTCATTTCCGGCATACGTCTGGATGCGCTAACCTTACTTCCGTAGTCAAGTACGGAGTCAAGTGTGATCGTGAACGCTCCGGAAACCCTGACCATCGGAGCCTTCGCCAGGGCCGCCGGGGTCAACGTAGAAACCATCCGCTTCTATCAACGCAAGGGCCTGTTGTCTGAACCGGAGCGGCCCATTGGCGGCATCCGCCGCTACGGGCCGGCGGACGTTGGCCGGGTGAAATTCGTGAAGTCCGCCCAGCGCTTGGGTTTCAAGCTTGAGGAGGTCGCGCAGTTGCTCAAGCTGGAGGACGGCACCCATTGCCATGAGGCCGCCGACCTGGCAGCTGCACATCTGGCGGATGTGCGCATGCGCCTGACCGATCTCCAGCGCATGGAATCGGCGCTGTCCCAGTTGGTGAAGGCCTGCAGTTCGCATCGGGGCAAAGTATGTTGTCCACTGATTGCCGCTTTGCACGGAAGCAAGGTCACTTAACCCGGTTTCTCGTTCCATTGCGCCCCAAACTCCAACTAGGAGAGATGGCGGCTGGTTACGCCAGTGTTGGGTCTACCCCGTGTGTTCCCGCCTCAGCGTCCGCCGTTGTCTTCTTCGAGGTCGCGGATCAGGGATTCCATCTGGTCGATTTCGCGGCGCTGGGTGGCGATGATCTCGTCAGCCAGTTGACGCACGCGCGGATCGCGCAATGAGGCCCGCTCGCTGGTCAGGATCGCGATCGAATGATGCGGAATCATCGCCTTCATCCAGGAGATGTCCTCGACGGTGGATTGGCTGCGGACCAGCCAAAGCGAGCCGGCAAAGGCGACCACGGCGCCGGCGAGTATCGCCAGATTGACGCGCGTCTTCGGGTAGTGCTTGAGCATGAAGACGAGCATGACCACGGCCATGGACGCGCCCATGACCAACGCCATGTACGCGCGCGTCTCACTGAACCACAGGTGGGATGCGGCATAGGTGTTCAGGTACATCAGCCCGAACATCACCAGCGTCGAGGTAAGGATCATCCAGCCAAAACGAGCGTAGCTCATCGTGTTCTCCCTTCTGCGTTCGTGGTGGACGGCGCTGCCCCTGCAGCGCCGTCAGGTCAGAGGTCAAGCAGAATGCGTGCCAGGGTCAGACGTGCGCTGGCGTCAGTGCTTGGCGTCGGCCTTGCGAGATTCCCAGTGGATATGCACGATCTTCCACACAGGCTTGGTATTTCGCACGATCGTCGTCTGGCTCGGCGCAATCGTCAGCATGACTTCGCCCTTCGGGCGTGGAAAAGTCGACGTGAGTACTCTTCCAGGAAGGTATCGAGCACCTTGTGATCCAACCTCATTTGTTCGAGTTTGTCACTCTCCTGACTAGGGGTTCGGCGCTGGTGACTTTGGCACTCTGGACGAGCTGTGCATCGAACGGATCTTCCACGCGCCGTCTACCCTTTGCAGCACCGTCGTACTGAGTCCTTGGCGCTCGATCGGTTCGGCGCGGTCCTTCAATTCGATCACATAGCGGTACGTCTCCGTCGCCCAGGCGACATCACCCACACGTTCGATGCGAACGGTGTAATCAGAGAACGCGAAGCGTGTGAAGTGGCCCAGTTCGGGACCGATGTGGTGGGCGACATAGTCGACGTAGCTGCCCTCTAGCTTGCCGGATTCGGCGACGGTGTTGTCGGGCGCGAACAGTGCTTCAGTGCCGGCGAGATCGCGACGCTCCAACGCCGATTTGTAGCTGGCGAGGACGGCCTTCACCGCCGCTTCGTCCACTTCGGGCGTCGGTGGGGTGGCGTGGGCGACGAGAGGCAGTCCGAGAAACAGTACCGCAAGCATTAATCGTGTCATGGGTGGCTCCAGATTTAGAGACGAGGCTGAACATTGGCGCGAGGGCCGCGCCAGTGCACCATGGTCAATGAAGGATGTTTGGTATGCCGAGCTGGCTCACTGCGCACCGTGCCGGCGGAAGTCCGACGCGCTGCCGTCTTGTGCCACGAGCTCCACCGTGTAGGGTTGAACACGGCCGTCCGGCATCTCCATGCCGGGCGAGCCGAGTGGCATCCCAGGCAGGACCAATCCGCGCGCTTTGGGTCGCTCGATCAACAGACGGCGGATGTCGTCGGCCGGCACGTGACCTTCGATCAGGTAGCCGTCGACTTCGGCGGTGTGGCAGGAGCCCTTGCCGTAGGGGACGCCCAGCCTTGCTTTCACCGGGGAGAGGTCGTCGGTATCGCGCACCTCCACGCTGAAGCCGGCCTGCCGCACGTGCTCAACCCACAGGCCACAGCAGCCGCAGGTGGGCGTCTTGTGCACGATCATGTGCGGGGTTGTGGCGACATCCACGCTAGGCGCTGCCGAATCAGCGGCGGCACTCGCCTCGGCGCTGGAGATCTCCGGTTCGCGAGCGCAGGCGGTGGAGAGCGCCAAGGCCGCCAGGGCCGTGATGCCCCACATGACGCTGGACCAATTGTTCCCTCGAATCATCGCTGCGCCCTCGATGACCAGTGGATATGCACGATCTTCCAGCCGGCTTCGCTCTTGCGCACCAGCATGGTCTCAGTCGACGCAATCTTCAGCATGTCTTCGCCCTTCATGGCGTGAATCTCGCTCTCGCTGGCAACCCAAGCGAACGATCCCGATGCGTGGGCCACTCGATGCTTCAGCGTAATCTGCGCGCCCTTGAGAAACTCGGCGTCGTGGCCGGCGTGCCCGCTCAGATACTCGTCACGGCTGCGCTCGGCGCCGCCGCTTTCGAGAATCAGCACCTTCGGATCTAGCTCGCGCGCGGCCGCTTCCAAGTCGCCTGCGCCCAGTGCATTCGAGAAGCGCTCAACAACAGCGACCGCGTCGCTTGCTTCGGCTTGAATTGAGGTCTTGGCATCGGCGGCGCTGCGCCCAGGCGTCACGCTCTTGGCGTGTTTTTCATCGCCATGCGCCATGGCGAGTGGCGCGACGATCAGCAACGTGAGGAACAGTACTGTGTGTTGAACTTTCATGATGAACTCCTGGTGATGTGAGGCGGAAGCCTCGGGCAAAAACTGCAGTCAGTGCTGGTGGTCCGAATGGCCGTCCTCATGGGTCTCCTCGGGGGTCATCGGGTCATCGAGCGGCTCGAACGAGGAGCGTGGGGCTGCGTCGTGCCCGCCCATGTGGTCGTCATGGGGCTCACCCCCGCCCACATCGGTTTCGCCCCCGCCGTGGCTGTGGCCGTCACTGGCCGACACCTGGGCGCGATAGGCGTCGGCCGTCATGCCGGGAAACTGCTGGATGAAGGCGACCATGCCCCACAGGTAACGGTCGTCCATGCTCTTGCCCCAGGCCGGCATGCCGGAGGCCTTGATGCCGTGCTTGAGCACCCAGAACGCTTGCCGAGGATCGGTCTTGGCCAACGCGTCCCAGCGCGGCGGCCGGGGGTACAGCCCGATGCTGAGTTCGGTCTCCTCAGCGCCCGGGCTCAGGTGGCAACTGACGCACATCGCGCTGTAGTTGCCGGCGCCGCTCTTGATCAGGGCCGCGTCGCCCAAGTCTGGCATCACCTCGTCAGCGGCACGCACCGCGATCGAGCGTTGGCGTGCGGTGTCGAGCAGCCAGTAGGTCGCCGCCCAATGCGGGTCGTCGGCACCAAAGTGATATAGCCCGCTCCAGATCGCGCCGGCACCGACAATCAGGCCGAGCAGGGCCAACACAACCAGTCGTTTGATCGTTTTCATGACTACATCCTCATTTTGGAGTGATCCATCGGTTTGGCTTCCAGGGTCGGGGTCGGGCCTGGCGGCGGACCACGTCGATGCGGCGAGCCAAATGCGGGGTCTTGGCTGACGCGCGCCGCGACCGTGCCTTTGGGGTTGGGGTACCAGCCCGGGTCGCGGAAATCGCCGGCGACGAGGTCGTCGCGGGTCTTCACCACGGTGAACATGCCGCCCATCTCCAGATTCCCGAAGGGGCCTTTGCCCATCATCATCGGCAGGGTGTTTTCCGGGCCACGCATATGGCCCGAGTCGGTGTGCTCCTGGTGTTCCGCCATGCCGGCTTCGCCCATCGCCATGTAACCGGGCAGCAGCTTGCGGATTTCCGATTCCACGCCGGATTGATCCACTCCGAGCGTGTTGGGAATTTCGTGCCCCATCGCGTTCATGGTGTGGTGCGACATGTGGCAGTGGAACGCCCAGTCACCAGGCACGGCGACGAACTCGATATCGCGGGTTTGACCGACGCCTACGATCTCGGTGGTCTCCGGGCGCCACAGATTGCGCGGCCAACGGCCGCCATCCGAGCCGGTGACTAGATACTGCACGCCGTGCATATGGATCGGATGGTTCCACATCGAGAGGTTGCCAATGCGCACCCGCACCCGTTCGCCCGTTCGAGCTACCAGCGACTCGATCGCAGGAAACACCTTGCTGTTCATTGTCCACAGGTCGAAGTCGACCATGACCGACGGATCCGGTCGGTAGGTGCCAGGGTGCAACGCCCAGTTGTGCAGCAAAATCGCGTAGTCGCGATCGATCCGCTCAGGCTCGCCGTCTTTCGGGTGAATGATGAACATGCCCATCATGCCTACCGCCATTTGCACCATTTCATCGGCGTGCGGGTGGTACATGTGGGTACCGTGCTGACGCAGGGTGAATTCGTAGACGAAGGTTTCACCAGGCTGGATGTGCGGCTGCGATAGTCCACCCACACCGTCCATGCCGCTCGGCAGCAGGATGCCGTGCCAGTGCACGCTGGTGTGTTCGCGCAATCGATTGGTGACGTAGATGCGCACGCGATCACCCTCAACCGCTTCAATCGTGGGACCGGGCGTGGTGCCGTTGTAGCCCCAGCATTTGGCGCGGCTACCGGGTGCGAACTCGTGTTCGATCTCCTCGGCCACCAGGTGAAATTCTTTCACGCCATCCACCATGCGATGCGGCAGTGTCCAGCCGTTGGGTGTTCGAACCGGTGTGTAGCGACCATCGCGCGTGCGCGCTTCGGGAACCGGTGTCGCGTCAACGGCACCGGCTGCCGGCATCGCGTGGTCGGTGTCGTTTTGCCCCAAGGCGCGCTGCGCCATCAGTGTCAACGGTGCCAAGACACCGGCGCCGGCCCAGGTAAACCAGTGACGTCGTGAAAGATTCATGGGGTATCTCCGTGTTCGTGGATTTCGTGGTCCGCCGCTTCTGGTGTGTCGTCGCTCGCAGGACGGGGCATCCGGTGGTGGGCGTGCGGATCGACGGGATCGTGCTTCGAATCGGACTTCGCCGGCTTCGAGTCACGTGTGTCGTCTCTCGCTGGGGCGGGCATCCGGTGTCCGGCATGCGGGTCGGTAGCCGAAGGCATTTCCGGTGGCATCGCACCGCCGTGCATGGAGTGGTCCATCGCCGCCGCGTCCTGGGTCGGCAGAATCGCTTCGACGCCCAGCGTGGGCTGCATCGGGTGCTCGTCGCCCGGCAGTCGGCCGCCGATCACACCGCGCAGCTGCGCTCGGGCGATCCAATAATCCCGAACCGCTTCCAGGTATTCCTGGTAGGCGTCGAACTCCTGCTGTCGGGCCAGGATCAACTCGAACACGCCTTCGAGCATGTAGTTCACGCGCTCCTGGGTGCGGGCGACGATGGCCTCGCGCTGTGGCACCAGCGCGGTTCGATAGCGCTCGACGATCACGTGCGCCACCGCTACGTGTTCAACCCCCAGCCGCGCATCGTTTCGTACCGAGAGCAGCAAAGCGTCGCGTCGGGCGCGAGCATCGAGCAGTTCGGCCTGCGCGCGTGCGATGGCTGCCTGGCCTTGGTTGAAGATGGGCAACTCAAGAGACAGTGACGGGCCACGCAACACGCCGCCGTCAATTTCGCTCTCGCGTTCGTAGCCCGCCTCGACCGAACCCAGCCAGCGCCAACGGCGCGTTACCTTCAATGCGTCCTCGCGCAGACTGACCTCCTTTTGAGCGGCGGCCAGATCGAGGCGTTGCTGCAGGGCAAGCGGCAAGAGCGCTTCCACCGACCACGAAGCGTCTGACGGTGCCACGAGCTGCGTCTGCGTGCGCCACGCGGCGTCATTGGGTAGTCCGATCAGATCCGCCAGTGCACTGCGTGAGCGCAGTGCGGCGGCATCGGCACGTACGGCGGCGATTCGAGCCTGCGACGACGCGGCATACTCCTGTTCCAGTTGCAGGCGCGTGATGTTCCCGGCGTCAAAGAAACGCTGCGCCAACTCGGCGGAGCGCTCCGAGGCTTGCGCCACGATATCGCGCATCGCGGCGATCTGCTGCGCACCGACGGCCTCGTACCAGGCGATCTCAACTTCGGTGGCCAATTCGAGCAGGTCTGCCGCGACCGCTTGCTGCAGGCGTTCCAGTTCACCCGCGGCGAAGCGCTTGCGCGCCGGCCACAGCAACAGATCGGCAAAACCCCACGAAACGCCGCGAGTGATCTTTGCGCCGTCGCCGTCACGCGGTGTCAGTCGGGCATAGCCGAAGCTGGGATTGGATAGGCGACGCGCTTCCTCGAGCTCGGCGCGGCCGAGCCCCAGGCGTGCGTACTGCTCGCGAATGCGCGGGTTGTGCAGAAAGGCCAGCTGCACCGCCTGTTCGGCGGAGACGGGCTCGGCGGGTAGCTCCGGGGCCAACGACGCAAATTCAGGGTCGGCGGCTGGGGCGGTGTCGCGGCGTGCCTGAACCATGGCGCTGGATTCGGCATAGCCACGTTCGGGCGGTAGGCTGGCGCAGCCGGAAAGCGCCAGAATCGCCGCCACGGGTATGGCGGGGCGGAATCGGAAAGGCATGGGAACGAACTCCTCACGGGCGGACCCGGTGCGCGATACGCACGCGAATCCACGTCAACGGGCGCGCCTCGTCCGTGGATGGACGAGGCAACGGGTCGAACTCAGGAGATCAAACCGCCGGGGGTCGGAAGGGCGGGCTGCCGCGGCCGGGGGCCGGATGTTGCATGGGCATGAAAAAGGGCGTTGATGCCGGAGCTGCCGGTATCGCCGCCAAGTTGACCAACGGAAGTACAGGCGGCAGCACACAGCCGCATTGGCAGGCGGTTCCGTTGCAGCATGAGCCGTCGGCGACAGCCGGGATGGGCGCTTCTTCAAGCGCCGTCGTCGCGCCATGCGCGCTGTGTCCGCCATCGTGATGCGCGTGCTCGCCGCCCACCGTCGGTTCACCCGCCGAATTTTCGTGCGCCCCGTGGTTCTCGTGCATGCCGTGATCCATGTGCGCCATGGCCCACGGCGCCGAAATCCCATTCAGGGCCAGCGTCAGGACGAGTAGCAGATGGAGCAGGCGTTGGGACATCACTCAGAAGATTGCGCCGATACTCGCAAGGTTTCAACCCCGATCGGGCGGTGACGGTCCGCCGTCAATCTGGCACGCTGCAGCAGCCGCCATGCCGCCGGAATCACCAGCATCGAGAGCAGCGGCGCGGTGATCATGCCACCGACCATCGGTGCGGCAATGCGTTGCATCACTTCCGAGCCCGCACCACTGCCGATCAGGATCGGAAGCAGGCCGGCCAGGATTACCGCCACGGTCATCGCCTTGGGGCGGACGCGCAGGACGGCGCCTTCGCGAATCGCGTCATCGAGTTCGTTCAGGCCGGCATCGGGGTTGTGCTCGAGTCGCCGCTGCCAGGCCTGACGCAGGTACAGCAGCATGATGATGCCGAACTCGGCGGCGACGCCGGCGAGTGCAATGAACCCGATCACGCTGGCAATCGACAGTGCGTGCCCCAGCCACCAGATCAGCCACAGTCCGCCGACCAGCGCCAGCGGCAGGCTGAGCATGATGATCAGGGCGTCACCGGCACTGCGAAACACCAGAAAGATCAGCACGAAGATGATGCCAAGGGTGGCCGGCACGACCCAGCGCAGGCGTTCGAGCGCCCGCTGCAGGAATTCGTACTGGCCCGACCAGCCGATCGCATAACCCGGCGGAAGTGCGACTTCCTCGCCGACGACCCGTTGCAGATCGGCGACGACCGAACCCAGGTCGCGGCCGGCGACATCGACGTAGACGTAGCTGACCAGACGCCCATTGTCGCTCTTGAGCATCGGCGGTCCTGCTTCGACGGCAATGTCCGCCACCGCGCCCAGGCTCAGCTGTTCGCCGGTCGGCGCGACCAGCGGCAAGGCTGCCAGGCTCGCCAGCGTATCGCGCTGATCGCGCGGGTAGCGCAGCACGATCGGATAGCGCTCGCGACCCTCGATGGTTTCACCGATCGGCTCGCCGCCGACCACCGTGCCGATGAGTTGCTGCAGCCCAGCCTGGGTCAGGCCGTAGCGGGCCGCGGCCTCGCGTCGAATGCGCACATCGACGTAGCGCCCGCCGGCGACGCGCTCGGCGACGGCCGAGCTGACACCCGGGATGCGCTTGGCAACCTGCTCCACCTCATCGGCCAGTCGCTCCAGTACGGCGGTGTCCGGGCCCGACACCTTGATCCCGATCGGGCTCTTGATGCCGGTGGCCGACATGTCGATGCGGTTGCGGATCGGCGGTACCCACAGGTTGGTCAGGCCGGGCACCTTCACCGCGCGATCGAGTTCCTCGCGCAGACTCTCCATGGTCATGCCCGGCCGCCATTGCTCGCGGGGCTTGAAGGTGACCGTAGTCTCGAACATTTCCAGTGGCGCCGGATCGGTCGCCGATTCGGCCCGACCGGCCTTGCCAAACACATGCGCGACCTCCGGTACCGTCTTGATCATGCGATCGGTCAGTTGCAGCAGTTCGGCCGCCTTGCCGGCCGAGAGCCCTGGCAGCGCGGTCGGCATGTACAGTAGCGTGCCTTCGTCGAGCGGCGGCATGAACTCACTGCCCACGCGCGTCAGCGGCCACGCGGTCGCCAGGAGCACCAAGCCGGCCGCCAGCAGGGTCGCTTTGGGAAACCGCAATACTGCTTCGAGCACCGGCCGGTAGGCGGCGATCAGCAGCCGATTCAGCGGATTGCGCGCCTCGGGCCGGATCGGCCCGCGAATCAGATAGCCCATCAGCACCGGGATCAGGGTCACGGCGAGGCCGGCGGCGGCTGCCATCGCGTAGGTCTTGGTGTAGGCCAGCGGCGAGAACAGTCGCCCCTCCTGCGCCTCCAGCGCGAACACCGGCACGAACGACAAGGTGATCACCAGCAGACTGACGAACAGCGCCGGACCCACTTCTACGGCGGCCGCGGTCAGCACCTGCCATCGCGTCTCGCCGACCGGCTCGCGGCCGTGCTCGTCGCGCCAGTGCTCCAGATGCTTGTGCGCGTTCTCGATCATCACCACGGCGGCGTCGACCATCGCGCCGATCGCGATCGCGATGCCGCCGAGCGACAGCAAGTTGGCGCTCACGCCCTGGTAGCGCATCACGACGAAGGCCGCGAGGATGCCCAGCGGCAGCGAGATCACCGCGACCAGGGCCGAGCGCAGATGCCACAGGAACAGCACGCAGACCAGCGCGACGACGACGAATTCCTCGGCCAGCTTGCCGCCGAGATTACTCACGGCAGCACGGATCAATTCGCTGCGATCGTAGGTCGGCACGATCTCGACGCCGGCCGGAAGACTCGATTTCAGTGATTCCAGTCTGGCCTTGACGGCATCGATTGCCGCCAGTGCATCCTTGCCGGTGCGGAGCACGACCACGCCGCCCACCACTTCGCCTTCACCATCGAGTTCGGCGATGCCACGCCGAAAAGTCGGGCCACGGCGGATGGTCGCCACCTCGCCGAGCAGGACGGGAATGGAGTTCTCCATCGCGATCGGTACTCGCGCGAACGCATCCTCGTCGCGCAGATAGCCTTCGCTGCGCACCATCAGTTCCGCTTCGCCCTGTTCGATCACCGAGCCGCCGCTGGCGCCGTTGGCCGACTGTACGGCCTCGACCAACCGCGCCACCGTGATGCCTCGCGCCGCCAGCGCCTGCGGATCGGGCACGATCTGCCAGGCCCGGACCGCGCCGCCGACGGTCGCCACCTCGGCGACATCGGGCACGGTCTTGAGCTCATAGCGCAGGAACCAGTCCTGCAGGGCGCGCAACTGACCGACATCATGACGACCACTGCGATCGACCACGGCGTACTGGTAGATCCAGCCCAGGCCAGTAGCGTCGGGTCCGAGTGCGGGGTTCACGTTTGGCGGCAACTGGCCGCGCACCTGGCTCAGGTACTCGAGCACGCGCGATCGTGCCCAGTACAAGTCTGTGGCGTCATCGAACAGGATGTAGACGTAGGAGTCGCCGAAGAACGAGAAGCCGCGCACCGCCTTGACTCCCGGCACCGAGAGCATCGTGGTAGCCAGTGGGTAGGTGACCTGGTCCTCGATCAGGCGTGGGGTCTGCCCCGGCCAGGCGGTACGCACGATGACCTGGGTATCGGACAGATCGGGCAGCGCATCGAGCGGCAGGCGTGACAGCGACCACAGGCCCCAGGCCGCCAGCAGCGCGGTGGCCATCAGCACCAGGGCACGGTTGGCGACCGACGCGCGAATGACCCCGGCGATCACGGGTGCTCTCCGTCATGCTGGAGGGCGTCTGTTGTGTCTTCGCCCGCCTTCGATTCCAGACGCGACAGTGCCCCCGACAAACTCGCTTCCGAGTCGATCAGGAACTGACCCGACACCACCACCGATTCGCCGCCGTCGAGGCCATCGAGAATCTCGGTGCGCCCGGCAATCTGTCGACCGGTCGTGACCCGAACCGGCCGGAAGCGACCATCCTCCTGCTGCACAATCACCCGCGCGTCGCGCCCGGTCAGGATCAGGGCTTCGCTCGGCACCCACGGGCAGCGCTTTGATCGCGCGCCTTGCAGCTGCGCATCGGCAAACATGCCGGCGGCGAGGTGGCCGTCGGGGTTCGGCAACACGATCCGCACGCCTTGGGTGCGGGTCATCGGATCCAGGTCCGGCAGAACGCTTTCGATCGTGCCGTGGAAGGTCTGGCCGGGGAACGCACTGACCTCGACCACCGCCGCCGCTCCGGCTGCTAACGAACCCACCTCCGCCTGCGGCACCCGCGCTTCGAGCCAGACCGGATCGGACGCGTTGAGTCGAAACAGGGTTTGACCCGGCAGGACCGTGTCGCCCTCGCGCGCGTTGATCTCGGTCAGCAGGCCGTCCGCTGGCGCTCGCAGGAGGATCCGCGGCGCGCCATCCCCGTCGAACGCGTGCAGGTCCGCCGGCGTCAGGCCCAGCAGCTGCAGCCGGGACTTGGCCGCCGACTGCAATTGCCGCGCGCTGTCTGACCGACTGCGGGACAGCGCGTGGTACTCGGCTAGCGCGGCGCTCAACTCCGGCGACAGGATCGTGGCCAGTGGTTCGCCGCGGCGCACCCGGGCGAAGGGCGCGCGCTGGTGAACGCGTTCGACCAGACCCTCCACGCGCGCGCCGACCCGCTGTTCCTGACGCAGATCCCACTGCACTGTGCCGGGTGCGCGAACCTCGGCCGCCACCGCGTCCAGTTCGACCACGGCCGTGCGCACGCCGAGGCTCTGCTGCAAGCCCGGATCGACGCGCACTCCTGTGCTGTCACCGCCTTCATCGGCGTAGCGCGGCACCAGCATCATGTCCATGAAAGGCGACTTGCCCGGTGCGTCGAAGTGCTGATCCGGCACCATCGGGTCGTACCAGTACAGCGGCTCGCGTTCCGCGGGGGTCATCGCCATCGCGGGCCGATCGGAATCCGGGCTGCCGCCGTGACGTTGCCCCAGCCAATAGCCAGCGGCCAGCGTCACGCCCAGCCCGATCAGGATCAGTGCGCCTCGATACTTGGTCGTCATGAGCGTTCTCCCGTGGCGCGTTGGGTTCGCGGCAGCAGACTGTCCAGTTGCAGCCAGACACGCCCCAGTTCGGCCTCGACCGCGATGTGGCGGGTTCGCGTCTGCAACTCATCCCGGCGGGCCTCGATCCAGTCGCGGATGCCGGCACCGGCACGGAAGGCCGCCAAGGCGACCGCGCTGCGGTCACTGGCCAGGGGGACTAGGACCTGCGCGTACCGCGATCGCTCCTCACGCAGGCTCTCCCACGCCGCGAGCCCTTGTTCGAGTCGCTCGCGCTGGGCACGGATCGCGTCTTCGCGCTGTGCTTCTACGGCGTCGCGCTCGGCCAGTCGGGCACCGATGTCGCGGTCCTGGCGATTGGCGGCGAACAGCGGAAGACCCACGCTGACTTCGAACATCAGCATGTCGCTGCGTCCGCTGCGCGCACCATAGGACAGGCCAAACCCGAGGTCCGGTCGCTTGCCGGCGCGGGCCAGTTCCACCGCGCCATCGGCGGCCTGAGCGCGTCCCTGCCAGACTTGCAAGGCCGCGTGCCGGTTCAACTGCTGACGCAAGAATTCGGGTGCCGTCGACAAGGCGCTGAAATCAGGCATCGCTCCGAGCTCGGCCGCGGCCTGATCGTTCACCCACCGGGCGAGGCTGGCGCGTGCGGCGTAAATCGCGCCCTCGCTGCGCCGCAGCGCGTTCTCAAGCTCGGCACGCTCGGCTTGCGCGGCGAGCGCCGCCGCGCTGCCAGCGGTGCCGCTCGCGACCTGGGCCCGGGCGATCTCGACGGCCAGGTCGGCTTCGGCGATCAGCGCCTGCAGCACGTCGCGCCGGGACTGCGCCTCCCACACCGCCAGCCAGGCCAGACCTGCGTGCAGCTCTACCTGCAGCGCGATGGCTTCGGTCTCGAGATCCAAGGTTTCGACCTGCGCCTGCGCGACGGCCGTGCGCGCCTCGCGCTTCTGTCGCGACGGCCAGGCCTGCACCACGCCGACGCGGCGCATCGTCATCAGGTCAGCGCCGACCGCGAAGGCATCAGGGCCGGTAGCGGTGAGATTGTCCACGCCAAGACGAAGCACTGGATCGGGGAGTGCTCCGGCACGCACGGCATCGTCCTGCGCGGCGGCCAGGCTTGCCGATTGCGCAGCCAACATCGGTGCGTCGTCACGCGCCAGACGCTGCGCCTCCCGCATCGAGAGCGGCGAAGGCGACGCGAACGCATGGGAAACCAGCATTGAAAACAGCACGAACGCGCAGCGAACGAATCGATGCGTCGCCCGCCGTTGCGGCGGGGGGAGAAAAAGAGACATGGAGCCACTCCTGAGAAGAACGATGTCAAGCGCCGCGGAGGCGGCGAACAGTCGATGTCAGGAGTGATCTAGATCAGTAGTCGGCAGAGCCTGGACAGTTCGGGCCCATCACCTGGGCATTCCAATCGCTGGGTGACGCCGGCAAGTGGACGCCGGACGTCGTGGACCGTGAGGCCTGTCGCGGCGGGCAGGGGGGCAAAGGCCGGCATCTTGCCGAAATCCGGCACCACCTCGCTGGCCGGGCAGGAGGGGTCGGCGTCCCGATCCGGGTCAGCCGCATCGTGGCAGTCCGACGCCATCTCGGCGGGCGACGCTGCCAGTCCTCCGTGACACAACTGCGACGCCATCGCGACCTGGCACCAGACCAGGGCGAGCAAGCACAGCAGGACAAGACGTGGACGGTGACGGCGCAAACTGGAATCTCGAATTGGGTGGGTTCAGATTGGCGCGAACCGCGCTGTCAGTCCGACCCGGCAGATCGACTGAAAGTTCCGCGCATCGTTTTGAACTTCTGGTGGAGGCGCGGATTCACAGAGTAAGTGCAACACCCCAGAGTTTGTGAAGACGGTCACCTAGTGCCGCGTGCTTTGCTTGATGTACTGATCGCGCCGGGGCATGCTCTGCCTACGGCTCCAACGAAGCCGTGCCGCCCGCACTGGCGAAGTCCCATGGACGTCGATGACAGCGCGACTACTTTGACTCTCGTTCGAATCCCGAGCGGGTGTGCGGGCCACCCAATCGCCGGGATTCGCCGGAGCGCAATGCCATGAACCTCTCCCACCTGCGCAAGCAGGCCAAGAACCTCAAGCAGATCTACCCCGAGCTCGTTGCGGCGCGCGGCAACACGATGTCGCTCGCGCAGGCGCAGGAAGCGATAGCTCGCATTCACGGCTATCCGACCTGGTCAGCCGCTGTTGCCAAGTCAGAGGCTGCCGAGGCTCGCCCTGCGAGCGCGGCTGCCAGCCGAGACATCGGTGCTCAGATCCGCGCTGGTTACACGTTCGACGTCAGTGAGCCCGTTGAGCTTGGCGTCGCACTCGATGACAACGGCGAGCCGACGCGGTACGAGATCGGCCGAGAAGCACTGCTGACTTTCCGTGATCGCAGCGCGGAAGCCGAAGTGAGGCACGAAGAAGACGCCCTCGACGACCTCGCCGATCGACTCGGCGGCATCACTGGCGACTTCAACGACTACACCGCACGTGGACTGGCGAATTTATTGCGTGCTTCGCGCGAGGCAGTGACGCGCTGCCCGCTCTATGTCGACGGCTGGAATCGCGTTGCGGGGGCGTTGCTCACGCAGCGCAAGTTCAAGGAGGCGCTCGACGTCGCCGAGCCAATCGCCACCGCATTGCTCCACCTCTTGCCGACCGAGGGCGTCGTTCAGGTCAGCTACGGACAGTTGGAGAACCGGCCCTTCTTTCGGATCGTCTACTGCTACCTGCTGCTCTTGCATGAAGCAGAGCGTCACGACGACGCGGATGACCTCGCAGAGCGCATGCATGGTCTCTGGCCAAACGACAACATGGGGTTTCGGTTTCTGCTGACCCAAGGCGCGCGAGACTCCGCCTAGAAAGGCTCGGGCTGTTGCATACGGCCGGGGCCGCCTCCCGCCGAGGCGGGTTGCTGTGATGGTAAGTTGTCAGGCCGACACGAGATGAGGTTCTCCATGAAAGCCCGCGCCGACCGGCTCGTCCGCCCCTCTGTCCCTGCCTTGGACGCGTTGCTTGGTACCCGAATCGGCGTCCTCAACGACGGCTTCGTGCGTGTGGTCGACTACATGGGGTCCGACGAGTCCATTGTGCAGGCCGCCCGCGTCTCCTACGGCGCCGGCACCAAAAAGGTTCACGAAGACCGTGGCCTGATTCGGTACCTCATGCGGCACCAGCACACAACGCCCTTCGAGATGTGCGAAATCAAGTTGCACGTGCGCGTGCCGATGGACTGCTGGCGCCAATGGATTCGCCACCGCACTGCCAGTGTCAACGAGTACTCCACGCGTTATTCCACGGCCATCGATTCAGCCCAGGCGACCAAGCCCGACGAGTGGCGCGCCCAGTCGGCGTTGAACAAACAAGGGAGCGGTGGCGGATTCGATGTTGAGGAAGGCCGACGCCTATCGGACGCCGAAGCCGCGTTTCAATCGGCGGCTCGTGCGTTATACGAGGAACGCATTGCGGCCGGCGTGGCCCGAGAACAAGCGCGCAAGGACTTGCCGCTGTCGACGTACACGGAAGCCTATTGGAAGGTCGATTTGCACAACCTCTTTCACTTCTTGGCGCTGCGTATGGACGCTCACGCGCAGTTCGAGATTCGACAGTATGCGGAGGCTATTGGACAGCGCATTGTCAGCCAGTGGTGTCCGGAGGCTTGGTCGGCGTTTAAGGATTATCGTCTTCGGTCGCTCGCGCTCTCCGGCATCGAGGCCGCTATCGTCCGCGCACTCACCGGTAGCGGTGGCGACGAGGCCTTGCGCCTCGCTCGCGAGGCGGGGCTGATAGCGTCCCCCGGCGGACCGCGCATGCGCAGCCGCGAGCGCGATGAACTCGACGCCAAGCTTCGCCACCTGGGCCTGACAGTTCCGTGGAGCAATGAATGACGCGTGCAATTCGTTTGTCCGAATACACCTCCTTGGAGGATGTCGCCAGTTGGACGTTGGAGACAACGGCAGAAGTCATATTGTTCAAGGTCAGTGCTCAGTCCGGTTTTGCACCGACCGTCGAAGGCGCGGCATTGGGCGCACTACAGCAGTTGATCGACCGCGCATCGGTTTCAACCGAATGCTCGTTCGACCCCACGCAGGATGCAAAAATCTGGGGGAGTGTCTTCGGCGTGGCACTCGTCCTTGGCTCACGCAGTGTGCTTGACCCGGACGGGAAGGACGCTAAGGCAGCCGCGGCCGGAAGCATGTGGGCCAATGTTGTGAAGTCCCGTGGACAGATTGGGACCGGCAATCGCGCTGGCATCGTGTTCCGCGATCCGGACTACGCTTTGCCGCACTTTCTGCGTGGGATCGAGCCGCACTTCCCGAAGCGAGATCTGTTTCGTTCCGCCATGGAAAGGGCAGCCCAACGGATGGGCTACAAAGGCACGTTCTCCGAGTCGGAGAGCGACGTCATCACATTCCTCTTCGAGGCGGCCCAAAACGCACACGACCACGCACGCGTTGATACCGGTTCGCGCGCAGTGCAGGGGGTGAGGGGGATACTTTTCGACCGCGTCACGGTCGCATCTTCCAGCGAGCTTGAGGCCCGTCGCGACCTCGTGCCCTTTCAACGAGAGTACCTGCGGCAAATCGGCGCGGGTGGACGTTGGCCCCTCGTGATCTTCGCCTTCACGGTTGCGGACCTCGGCTCTGGCATCCAGCACACGCTGCCCGCCCTGCCGGGCGAAGACACCTGGGAGCGACTCAACCGCGCTTTCCTCGCCGGGGTCACCCGCAAGCAGCCGGGCATCACGGTAGAAACCGGACGCGGTTTGTCCAAGCTTCACGAGAGCGCAGCACGGCTGCGGGCCTTGCTCTTCGTGCGCTCGGCCGAGCTTTCGGGCTACACCGACTTCTCGTCATCAGCAGGGCAGCTGGAGCGACTTGCGCTACCTTTCGGGACCATTGGCACCTCGCTGACGCTGATGTGGCCAGCGACGAGAACCGGTGGCGACCAAGGCGTGCTGTTCACTTAGACGTGGACGCCTATCTGCAAAAAGCGCTGGAGCGTCCCTTCCTGCTCGAAGTCGGCCCGGACGCGACTCCCGCCGACCTCGACTCCTACATAAGCCGGTTGGGCATCGACGCTCAACGCGAGTCCACGAGTTTCGTGTTCCGGCTTGAAGCCAACCAGATGGGGTTGCTCGGGGACCCTCAGTGGCTTGAAGCGATTCGCGAGTTGCGTGGACGTGCCCCCAACGTGCCTCTGTTCGTATTAACCCTGCGCGGGACTCACGAGCTCCACATCATCGAGAGTACGGGACCGGCTCGTTTGCCCGCTGACGACGAGCAGCAGGCGTTGGGTGTGTTGCGCAATGTTGATTTGCACGCTGTCGTCCACGAGGCCCAGGACGCATGCTTCCTCACCGCGATGGCCACCTATCATTTCGTTGCGCCCTCTGGCCAACACTGCGAAGCCTTTTTCAGGCTCGGAGACGCCTTACGCTCGAAGAGCGCCCTTGACCGCATGGCCTTTTGGATCGCGCCCGCAGTCGCGTCGGCCGATGCCGTCGTCGTCGACAACTGGAGCATTTCCGCCGTGGCGTTGCGGGCGCTGCTGCTGACGCGGCACGACATTCCGTTCGATTGTCTGCCCTCCCATCCCGCGCAGGATCGAAGTGAAGCCGAGCGCATCATCGCGCCGCTCATGGCGCACGTTGAAAAGACTCAAGGAACTTTGCTTTTCCTCGTGAGCGTGACCAGCAGCGGAGCCTTCGCCCACACCGTCCAAGAGATCGCCCACAGCCTTATGTCGCCCGGCCGGGTGGAGATCATGGCACTTTACGGCCTAGCCGGAACCCCAGAGGATGTCGAACGGCTCTGCACGCTGGAATTCGAACCCAAGAACTACGCGCCAGAAGAGTGCCCGGCGTGCCAGAACCAAAAGAGTCGCCCTGTTCCGCTGGACCCCAGCCTCTATTACCTGAAATCGCTTCCCGAGAAGGCGGTGCCGCTGCGCCTCTCGCATTTTGTCGATCGCGCCCTCACCGATCGCTTCGGTGCCATCGAAGGGGCGTTTAGCGTGCACCGCGATGATCGGTTTCGAACTCACCATGCCTTTTTCGTCGACTTCGCGGCACTGGTGGCGGCGGATGCAGTCTTGGCCGAGGAATGCAGGACGGCCGTGGAGGCGTTGCGAGGACCGGCATGGGACTTGATCATCACCCCCACCGCCGGGACGAGTGTGCTTGGCGAGATGGCGTCCCTTATGCTGGGTGTGGCGCGCTTGGCGTTCGATTCACCTGCCCAGCTATCGGCGGCCGACAAGACGCGATTGGACGACGCGCGAAACGTCTTGGTCGTCGACGACGTGCTGGTCAGCGGTCGCCGTATTGAGAACTGCGTCAAACGGCTGCGCGAGAAGCCCACATCGCCTGAGCAGGTAACCATATTGGTGGGGTTGGCGCGGCCGCCTTCCGTACAAGCGCTGGAGGGCCATCGCGTCGCATGGGCCTCCATAAAAGGCTGGTTCTTCAAGCATGTGCATCGGTTGTGCCTTCCGGACTGGCAGGTCGCGGAGTGCCCGTGGTGCGAAGAGCTCGAGGCATAGACGCAGTCGGCTGCGACCCTGGCTCAGCCACCCCGTTGGCTGACCGAGCGAATCGCTCGACTCACCGAGCGCGAGCGCGGCGTCCTGGCGCAACCCATGCTCTTGCTGCCCGGGGCCGTCGAACCGCGACTGGGGCACACATCCTTCGCAGCTGACCAGGGCGCCACCGCGATGACCTGTCTTTTCTCCGTAGCATCGGGTCTTCAGCACATGCGGAACGACAAGAATGACAACCATCGGCTGTACCCCTATTTCCCAATGCACCACGTCATGAAGGCGCAGAACCTCAGCAACTATTCGGAGAATCTGCTGCGCGCGACCCTCCTGCGCACGGTCAGGTCCGGCGAGTGGGGATGGGTGGAGAAGCAGGAACTTTCCCGCCGTTTGGTCGACATGGTCCCGAGGGGAGACGACGCGTGTTACCTCAGCGGTGAGATATTGCTGGCGGTGGCTCGGGACGCCTTGGATCGGGCGCTGATTGCCCCCGCATACCCTCTCATTGAAGAGCAGCACCCAGAGTCCGGAATCCTTTTTCCAAGTTAACTCCGCGGCCGACCTACGCATCCGCCCGCCAGCAATTAGCTTGCTGTTGACCCGTCGTAGTAGCCGCGGGCGTTTACTGTTGCCCTTCGTGGATCACGAGCTCGCGAAAAACAGACCAAACAGCCTCGGTCTCGTCGATCACTTCAACAAATCTTTCGACGCTGAATCCATTCGGATAAAGCGTCCAGCCCCTGTCGTGAGCGGCGCTGATTGGTAGATCTCCTCCAACGCCCTCCGCGAGCCGATTGGTGCGGATCAAGAGATGACTTTCATCGCGGATCGCAATCAACAGCTCTTCGATTAAGTCAGCTGTTTGCTAGCGCGCAGCGCTCGCTCGTTGCGAATGCTCGCTGGGCGGGGGATTACCTCCGGCTCTCCTTCCTGAGTCCTAGGCGACAATGTCAGAACAATGTCCAAAAAAATATTGACATAGTCAGATTGCCGCCTCAGTATTGCGCTGTGCCTGGCTGTACCAAAGGCGGTGCGCTGTGCGAGACGGCATTTACAAAGACCTGCCGATGCCGAGGGGATGGCAGTCCCTCCTACGAGCATGCCTTCGCGAAGCGGAACGCGGAGACATAGCTAGACGTGCAGCTGACAAGGCACTGCACGCCGACGTCAAGCGCGACGTGTCCTCGGAATTCATGAGACGTTTGCGTCAAATGGCTGAGTCCAATCAACCCAATCTGCCGGGCTTCGCCTCCCCTGGCCTACATTTCGCCGTCGGTCTCGCCGCATCCCCACTCGAACGGTGTATCGCCCAGCAGGCAATGAACCTGCACGCCTTGGGTGCCGGCGGTCTCGACCTGATGCAACGTGCACTTTCCAGGGGGCTGGCCGACATGCAGTCTCAGCAACTGCGTCAGGTGGAGCAGCACATTTACCTTTATGGTGGGCGGGATGCTCGAGATGTCATGACCGCCGTGCGTGCTGCTTGCAAGGGCTTGGCGGAGCAACTCGCAGCCGAATGCTGCGGAGCTGCGCCCAAGCGCTCAGCGACGGCGATACGCACGCGCATTGATCTTGACGAAGACTTAGCTATTCATCCTTGAATGCGATCATGAAGCACCCTACTGATTTGCATCCGCATGCTCGCGTCGTCGGATTGGAATCCCTGCGGCGTGCGCCCCGTGGGGCGATTCCATGCGTGATCGGTAGGGACCTCCAACTGAAACCCGATGTTCTTGGACGCTACTGCTTCAAGGAGATATCGTCGCGTGCCGAGGATCTGATCATCATCGCCGGTGTGATCGCTTTTGCTGATCGCGCAGTTGCAAGGAAGACGTCGATCAGCTGGCTGCGAAAAATTGACGTTACGATTCCCGTGCTCGAGCTAGATTTTTGGCGCCAGCAGTGTGTCACTGACGAACTTCGGAACCTACTAAACCTTCTCACCGGCGATGCTTGGTCGCTGCATTTCTCCCCGAAATCCCATCGGCTCGAAGTTCAGGGGCCGGCGCCGCTGAGTCTTAGCAGCAATGAGCAACCCATCGTCATGCCGTACAGCGACGGCATGGACTCGTTCGCTGTGTCCCGCCTGCTGGCGAGCGACCATCCCGAAGTGCCATTGCTGATGGTCACGGCGGGTAGCCGACTTGACGCTGACAAGGAGCGGCGCGAGAGTCGGCTCGACGGCCGCCGCTTGCGGTTGGCGGTTCCCTTCCGGATCTCTCAGGAACAGGGCGTCCGTCTGCGCGAGCCGAGCTATCGGACCCGCGCTCTGATTTACGGCGTAATGGGCGCGATCGCCGCGCAACTCAGCAGTGCGAGCGCAATCGTGGTCGCGGAGAGCGGCCAAGGCGCGCTGGGGCCTTGGCTTGTACCTGTCGGCAACGAGGCGCTAGACATCCGGATGCACCCTGCTTACACGTCGCTCCTTGCGAGATTCGTCAATCTGGTACTGGACATCCAGATCGCCTACAAGCATCCGAGGTTGTGGTCGACCAAGGGTCAGACCCTTCGTGAACTCGCCGAGCGCGGACTTGCGGCCGGCTGGCATGAAACGCGTTCGTGCGCGCGCGACGCACGGCACATGTCCTATGGTGGAGCACGGCTCCAGTGTGGCGTTTGTGCGGCGTGCCTTTTGCGCCGGATGTCAATCCATTCGGCAGGTCTGGATGAATCGCAGGATCACTACATGTGGAGAAACCTGGACGCCGATAGCTTGGATGGCGCGGTGATCTCTCCAGCACGCGTGGCTACCAAAGGAGATCACGGCCACGCTGTGTGCGGCGCGCTGGCGATGGCCCAGCTTGCGGAACTAGCGGAACAGGAGCATTCGGATTACGTCCGCGGAAAGGCCCAGGAGCTTTCGCAAATCGGTGTCGAAAGCGTTGATCTCGTCCAAGGGCGGCTCGCAGAAGTGATCCGCCAGCACGCCAGCGAATGGAAAGTGTTTGTTAAACACCAAGGGAGATCCTCCTACCTCGATCCATTCTCAGGAAGCATGCAATGAGCAGTGTCCTCGACAGCCAGAACCCCGCTGACTTGGGCGATCGCCTGCGCCATGCGCGCACTCAAGCTGGACTGACTCAGGCGCAGGCGGCAAGTGCGATGCATGTTGCGCGCACGACTCTCGTCGCCCTCGAGCAGGGTCAACGGCGCGTCAGACCGGACGAATTGAGAGTCATGGCTGAGATCTATGGCTCCTCTGTTAGCTCACTGCTTCGCGAGTCCGCAGTCAACGTCGATCTGTCTCCGCGCTTCCGTGCGCTACGAGAGAAGGATGACAAGCACGCGAATCATGCGGCGCGGCTGCTGAACGATCTCACCGCGGCTGAACTCGAACTCGAACGACTTACCGCCAGAAAACTCAAGACGAACTATCCGCCGGAGCGCCCGATCCTGCCTGGCGACGTAAAGGAGCAGGCGGAAGACCTGGCAATGGAGTTGCGTCACCGTCTGGGCCTCGGACTCGCTCCCATCCTCGACATCGTCTCCCTTTTGGAAGTCGAGATCGGCATTCGGGTTTTTGTGTATCCGCTGGATCCCAAAATTTCCGGGCTATTCATCTATGACGACGAGGCCGGCGCCTGCATGCTACTCAACCGGAATCATTCGAGGGAACGCCGGGCCATGACCGCGTCGCATGAGTTCGGTCATCTGGTGTCGTCGAGGCGGCAGCCAGATATCCTCGACGATTGCAGTCCGCTATCGCGCGAGGAGAAGTTCGCCACTGCATTCGGTCTCGCCTTCATGGCTCCGGCACCGACCGTTCGCCGCCTATTCCAGGAGTACCGGCAGGAGTCTGGCCGCTTCTCGCCTCGCCACCTCATTCTGATGGCGCACAGCCTCAATATGTCCCAGGAGAGTATGTGCCGCAGGCTTGAGGACCTTAAGCTTTTGCCCGCCGGAACCTGGGAGTCGCTGCGCGATCGCGGCTTCTCGGGCGAACTGGTGCGTCAGATCCTCGGCGACCGCGCCCGCAACGACGAAATGGTGGTGCCTCCTCGCCTTTGGATGCTGGCAGCCGAAGCATTTAGCAAAGAATTGTTGACCGAGGGTCAGTTGGCTCAATTGCTTCGAATTGACCGGCCGGAGTTGCGGCGCATGTTGGACATGCTGAGCGTCGGCGACGACCACGACCTGGAGTCCTTGGCGCTTGATTAGCCTGACTCCCGTGATCGTGCTCGATTCTAGCGTGGTCATCAACCTGCTGGCCTGCGGTGATGCGGCGCGGTTGTTGAAGGCGCTGGACCGTAATGCGATGGTGCCCAAGCAGGTCGTCGAGGAGATAGCTAGGGAACCCATTAGCCACTCGGACAACGCGAACTCTTTCTCGAACCTTGTGCAATCGGGACTATTGCAACCTTACGAACTCAAGGACGCGCACTATCTCAGCTTTCTTGACCTCGTCGGCGCCGCTGCCCCCGACGGCCTCGGCGACGGCGAAGCAGCAACGATCGCGGCGGCCGAGCACCTTCAATGCATGGCGATCATCGATGAGCGAAAAGCCACCAGGATCGCCCGCCGCCGACGTTCCCCGCATCTAACCGCTTGCACATTAGACCTGTACGCGTGCAGCCAGCTGGCATCGGCCTATTCGAGGGCCGATCTCGGGGGCCTCGTTTTCAGTTCCATGCAACTCGCACGGATGCGAGTACCTGCGGACCGCCGGACCTGGGTTGTTGACTTGATCGGAGAAGAGCGGGCAATGCAATGCTCTTGCTTTCCCCGGTCTGCGCTCACAGTTGCCTATCCGCAGTCGCGAGTAGGCGAACTGATGGATTGACCAGCGACACCAACGCCTGCGACCCTCACGACGCACTACCGACACCCGGTCAGAAGGGGCCTGCCATGATCAGTCTGGTGCACAAGCAATATCTGAACTTCATGTCCGACGCATCCCAGCGAAAGACGCTGCTTGCCGCGCTGGCCGAAGTGTTCTCTGAGTTTTCGGGGGAGTCGGACTGTCGCATTTTGAACTGCGCCCTTCACATCAACGATGCGTTCTCGACTGATCCGCAGTTCGTGATGACCACGAAGCCGTCTGAGCTTGATCCACAGATGCTCGTGGTACCCGCGCTGTATGTGTTCCCAAGCTATCGGCGACGCGGCGTCGGTCTCTCTGTGCTACGCGAACTTCAGAAGATGACGCGTGAACTCCCCTTGGTGCTTGAAGGATCTGTTGAGGAGTATCGAGATGGCAGGGCCGGTGCGCTGATGCTTGCGGCTGGGTTCACCCGTTGCCCGCCAAGGCCCGATGGTGCGGGACGGATGTTTGTGAACTACTACTGGTCGGGATCCCGGTTCGAGATCGATTTCGACAAGCTGACCGGAGAGCCTGTGGTCACACTGAAGTGGGAAAACACGAGCGCGAGAAGCGCCGCTACCAAGCTCTAAATCGCTGACAGATTCAGCGCTTCACTCATCGAAAGCCGATTTCGAACCCGCATACGGGCCGTATTGCTCCGACGGCAGGTTGCCGGTCTTGCCGGTCTCCTCGTCGAACCAAACATGCCCTTTGGCGGCCGGCTCCCAGTCGTCTTCCTCATCGCAATCCTGCGGGGAGGTAGTTGCTATCGCCGTGTTCGACTTCCGGCTCGACAATATCGACAAAATGACCTTCAGGACAACCACAAGAACGATGATGAAGGCTGCTGACATGGGTGGGCTCAGACGACGGAAGTAGAAAGGTTCTGCGTCACTCGCACAGACTCCAGCTGTTGGGGTCATCCCACACGATGTGCTCGGTGAACGTCCTCGGTTGAGGTACGTCCGCATCGATGGACACGGCGCCCGAGACGCGGATCTGGACTTTGTCGTTGTCGGGGCTGACGGCCTCGGTGAACCCGATGTAGCGGTATGAGCCGCGGAGCTGGCAGAGCTTCGCGCCGATCTCTCGCTTTCTCGGCAGCATCGCCTGCTCGTGCATCACGCGCTGGTGCGCGGCCTCGAACTGGAGTCGATCTTCTGTCTGTCTGGCCGCTTCGGCTTCGGCATGGCTGCTGAAGCCAGAGACCTGGAAGGCGCCGGTCTCGATGGCGATCGGCTCGCTCCACTCGCCCTCGCGGGTCGGTGCGACGGTGTCGCAGCGGTGATCGTGGATCTTCCATACCCAAGGCTCGACCTGAAACGTCTGGCGGTCGAGGGCCAACATGCGGGTGAAGCGCGAAATGCAGCCGCTTACCGGGGACTTGCTGGAGTTCGGGGATCGCGCCTGGCCTTGGAAGCGGATCACGTAAGGAATCAGCAGCCACTCGCGGTCGGCCGTTCGCAGACCCAGGGTCGGTGTAAAGGCGCCCTTGAAGATGACCAGCCTGTCGCCGGCCTTGAGCAGCTTGAATAGACCGCCTGACGCTGGTTTGGCGCGGAAGTCCTCGGTGACGCGTACCTCGCTGCGCAGGGCGGGGTCCAGGTCAAACATTTCGGGCACGGGTGGTTTGGGGGGCTTTCCCGCTTCGGCGGCGGTGGCGAAGACCAGGGCTAGAAAGCCAGCAACGGCCAGCAAGTAGGCGGTCGCTGCGTTCAGGATCGAGGACTGTCGGGGCATGAGACGGTGGCCTTCAGGATGAAACATATAACTAGACTACATCCGAAGGAGTAGCGTCAAAGATAGACGCTGAATACGGTCGCTGGATGGACGAGGCGACGCTGCAAAAGAAGCTTGGAACCGCGATGAGATCGCGTCGCACAGCCCTGGGCTACAGCCAGGACAGCTTTGCCGACGCTATCGGGATGCACCGCGCCTACTACAGTGCGATCGAGCGCGGAGAGCGGAATCTCACGTTGCAGACCATGGCGCGAGTCGCCGAGGGTCTCGACGTCAAGCCTTCCGAGCTGCTCAAGGCTGCAGGCTCCTAAACGTCGCCGGGCAGCGCTTCCCGGACGCAGCCGGTTATCACGAACACTGGGCTTTTCGTCTCGAGGCCGACCAGTTCGACGCGGACCTTCTCTGCCCGAATCCACGGATGCTGAGCAAGCAGTCGCTCGACCTTCTCATCCCAGCGGATTCGGGCATGTGCGGCGCGCGCCCTGAGGGCCGTCAGCAGATCCTCGGTCAAGGAGCGAGACGTGCCGTCGCACGCGACCCTCGCCACGGCCAGCGCTGTCTGCACTTCCATCAGTGAGGCGACGGCTCCCATCAGCCACGTGACGCGGGGCAGCTTCGACAGCCGCTCGGGCATGGCGCGGATCAGGTCGGCATCGGCGAACAGATCGCGCTGCTTCTGACTCATTGGGGCGATCAGCTGCTGCGTCAGGCCTGCGGCTCGTGTCGTGGCGGCGAGACCAAGCGATTCGATCGCCGCGTTTGCGCTTGCGCCGTGAGCGAAGGTTGCGGCCACGCGCTCGACGTACTCGTTCAGCGCATGCAGCTCTGCGTGCGCGTACACCACATCATGGGCGATCGCGGGAATCTCCCAGCGCTGCGCCCGAAGCACGACCCGGCTGGCGACGACGGATGGATGGCTCACGTTCTCTCCCCTGAAGTTGCTGGTGCTACGAGCCAACGAGGCCTCGCCACGGGCCGACTCCTGCCCGCGGAATCCGGCTGATATCGACGCTGGCTGTCGCCAGAGGACAGCGAAACGCAACAGGTTTCTGGTGCGCATGCATATGGCGTAGCATGGTCGGCGCCACTCCTCCGGGACTCACCATGAATCGTGTTCTCGTGCTGCTGCAATCGATCACCGCGGCCATGCTGCGCGTGATTCGGATGCTTCCCGTAGCGCATCCGAACCGCCTGCCCGTGGCGCCCTTCTACGGGGTCTCGCGTATGCCCGAGCTTCGCTGGCCAAAGCGGATTACGGTATCGCGCATTGCGCTGCGCCGGTCTCACTGATTGGTCCCGCACGAGGCGTTGCCGACGCCGCGCGCTGCGCTGAATCGGTCCATCGCGCGCGCGATCTCGCCGAGCGCTGCCGCGGGGTGCCGACAGGTGCGCTTCCACGCGCCCGAGAGCAATGCGTCGAGCGCTTCATGGCTGCTCGGATCCATGTCCTCCAGCGAGGCGAGCGCTGGAAGCAGGGCGCGGTAACCCAAGGCCTCATGGCTTAGGCGGCGCGCCTCGTCGGTGAGTCGGCCCTCGGCGTAGGCCCAGACCTTTCCGAGGTCATGCAGCAGCGCGTATGTCATGACCAGATCGCGCTGCCAAGGATCGAGTCCGCGAACGCTCGACGTGGCCACGGCAACCTCGAGGCTGTGCTGGGCCAGTCCTCCAGGCAGCGCGTGGTGATGCGACAGCGAAGCCGGGGCGATCCAGTAGTTCGCATGGACATCGGGCATACGCAGGGCCGCGGCCATCAACCTGCGCAGAGGCTGGGAACTGATCGACCGGATCAACTCGCAGGTCTGAATCACGACGCCAGGAATCGGGCAGAGGCCGTCCGGCAGGAGATCAAACAGGCGCGTCTCGTCCATCGGCTGCCAGTGCACCAATGCCATGGGCGCGCGATCGAGATTTTCGCGAACTTCCAGCACCGTCGCTTCGCAGATCGTCACCGGTGCTTGCTTATCCGGAAGCGACACCGACGGCCAGGACACCGCGCGCCACGAGCCCAGCCGATTCACCAGTCGCAGCGCCGTGCAGTCCGTCTCGATGTGTGGGCTATACGGCGCGATGTCGGTCAACAGCGCCGGCATCACGAAGACGCGATCACGCCACGATGCGGCGATCATGCTGACTCTCCCGAAGCGCCATTCGCAGCGAGCATGCGTTCGAAGGCCGACCCGTCTTTGCGGGTCAGGTTCGGCACGTAGCGCGAGTACACGCGGAACAACATCTCCGTCGTTGAGTGCCCGAGCTGGCTCGCGATCCACTCGGGATTTTCACCAGATGCCAACCACAGCGTCGCGGCGGTGTGCCGCATCTGGTAGGGCCGGCGGCGTGCGAGTCCCAGGTGATCCAGCAAGGGATTCCAGACCCGACTCAGAAAGTTGTGCAGATCGATCGGCAAGCCGGTGCGACTGCAGAACACGTACTCGCCGAGGTGACGGGTGAGCGCCTCCTGCGCCTTCAGGGCATCGAACACTCTCTGGCTCATTTCGATCTCGCGCATCGAGCCATCCGTCTTGGTGCCGTCTTGCTCACCCTGCGTGAATGACTCGCGCACCAGGATCTGCCGACGTTCGAAGTCGACGTACTTCCACTTCAAGCCGTGGACCTCCCCGGTGCGCATGCCGGTGAAGAAGCGCACAGTGAAGTAGCCGCGGTAGTCGGCGCGCGCCTTATCGATGATCTGTAGGGCTTCGGCCAGGCTGAAGGGCTGGATGTCCTTGCGCGGCACCTTGAGCCGGCTCACCCGCTCACCAGGATTCCGGAACTCGTAGCGATCTGAGGCCTCGCCCAGGATCGACATCAGCAGGGCCATTACCTCGTTCACGGTCTTCGGCGAGATCGTCGTGCCCTCCCGCTTTCCGGGGCGCTTGGCCAGCGTCGCGCGGAATTCCAGCAGCTGCGCGCGCGTGATCGTGTTGACCGCCCGCTCGCCGAAGGTCGGCATCAGATGCAGCTGGATCGTCTCGCGCCGCAGCTTCTTCGTGGTCCGGCGCCAGCGGACCTCGTTCTCGGTGAGCCAGGTGTCGAGAAAGGCCGCGAAGGTCGGCGCATCGTCCACCGGCATCTGCGCAGCGTTGCCATTCTCGAGTGCCGTCTGGACGCCCGCTGCAACGCCATTCCGCTCCGCCGCGCGGCGAGGCAGCTTGCTGTTGGGAAAGTAGCGGGCGTAATCGAACGTGCCCTGCTGCATCTCGGTTTCGATGCGGCGCATCACCGCCTCGACCCGCTTGCGGTTCGCCGGGGTGTCGGGCAGATCGGTTTGCTCCCGGCAGCGTGCGCCCCGGTAGAAGAAGTCGAAGTACAGCTTCCCGGTCTCGGGCCGGGCGCGGACCTTAGCCATGGATCGCACCCCCGGCGCTCAGCGGCACCAGGGGCGCCTGGGCGGCCGAGGCGAGCTTCATGTCGCGCTCGATGGCGTCCCACACATAAAGGATCTTGCGGCCGCCGAACGGGCGGAAGTAGTGGACCCCCTCCAGCAGGACCGAGTCCTTGAGCTGGTTGCGGATGGTCCGGGCGTCGTAGCGGATGCGGTCGGCTAGCTCGTCGGTGGTCAGGTAGGTCTGGATCGCATTCATCGGCTGGTCTCCTATGCTTAAAGGCATCGAACGTCACTTTCTAGCATCGTTCGCGACACAGCGTAGCGCGCATTTGCCACTTGTCAAGTTAGAACGTAACTTTCTCGCATCATCCGCCCGAGGCTGCCATCGTCGTGATCCGGTACCGACTCAAGGAACTCATCGCCGACCGCGCCTTCCGGCTGGGCCGCATCGTCACCATGGACGAGGTCGCCCGCGAGACCGGCCTCCACCGGATGACCCTCTCCCGCATGGCCAACATCCGCGGCTACGTCACTCGGACGGACATCCTCGACAAGCTGTGCGAGTACTTCGGCTGCCGGCTGGAGGAACTGGCACAGCACATTCCGACGGAGCAGGCTCCGACGGAGGCGCCGGAGGGCATGGACGAGGCAGGCGAGTGAAGGCTGCCTTCATCCAGAGTTCGGTCCGCATGCGTGGCTCCGATTGCCGCCTGGGACGAGTGTGGGCCCAGTGGGGGCGGCAATGAGCGCCAAGTCTGCTATCGATGACGGGCACGCAATGGTGCATGCCGCGCGGGAGCGCCTGCGCGAACTCAATACAGGCTCGATCATCGATCTGACGCTCAACTGGCTCCAGCGAGAGCCAGACGACGGCTTAGCTTGGTACAAGCGAATGCCCTTCATCGCGTTTTTGATCGTCAAGTGGGCGGCCGAGCTGTGGGATCAGGGTCAGGAAGGCCGTCGACCCGCTACCGGCGAAGACTTCGACTTCATCGCCAACAGCCTCTGGGAAGCCAACGGCAGGCTGGTGAGCCCACTCCCTCGCTCAATCGGGATGCGACGCATGGCATTCCAGCAGTTCTGGTATCAGCGGTACTTCGATGTCGGCTCGCTGCCCAGGCAAGCCCTGATCTTCGGCAGCTACTTGGAATCGTCAGAAGTATCCGAGGCGTTTGAGGGGCGGTATGGAATGACACCCACTGCTCTAGTGCGACAACTGATGCGGATGTGCGCCCAGTTGGGCAACCTGTTCAATCGGCCAGCCCTGCAGGCCCTCAGTCCGTGCCCTCGCGAGTCGGACGACGCGGAGTGGGGCGCAATGCGAGCCGCGATCATGGTGGATCTTCCGACTCTTCACTCGCGCATGCGAGCGATCGCGAACCGATCGGCTCCGCGAGATCTCGAGCTTTGCGAGCAGTCGCCGCTCATTCGCTGCCCCGTGCTGGTGACGCCGAGGGGCGATCAGGTGATCCATCACCAGCTGCTCTATCGGTGTATGGAGACGGCTCTCTACGACCTGATGCGCGCACCAAACGCCGAGCTCTTCATGCGCCATTTCGGCCCGGCCTTCGAACGCTATCTGACTGAGGTCCTCGAAGAGTTAGATGCACAGGTGATACGAGAGACCGAGCTCAAGCAGCGGCTGATCGGTTGTGGGAAGTGCGTCGACTTCGCCGTAATCAGCGACGACATCCTGTTACTGGTTGACGCCAAGGGGATCGAGGGTCACTACGACGAGCTTTATCACGGCCTGCCCGATGTCCTGACCGCCAAACTTCGCACGACGGCGCTTCATGCAACCGACCAGGCAGTCGAGACCTTGCAGCGACTCCCGGAAGACTTGCGCCGACCGACTACGGTCTTTCTCTGCGTGACCTTCAAGCAGCTCAACATCGGCGATGGAGAGGCACTGCGTGACCTGACCACCGGAACGGAAGAGCACGCCCACGGTCGCTGGAAGGAACCGCACTTGCCGCCGAACCACATGTTCTATCCGAGTGTCTCGGAGTTCGAGCTTCTGTGCGGCGCAGTGCGCGCGGGGGTTCCATTGGGCGACCTGTTTCGGAGGATCATTCTCGACAATCAATCTCCCGAATCGAGTCGCTTCCTGCTCAGCCAGCATCTGGCGCGCCTCGGGGAGGTCAACATTCCAGATTGTGCAGCGCAAGCTGCACGGGAACTTTGCGGGCTGGACTGAGCCCGCCAATCGAAAGCTGATTGCAAACGTGAATTGGTTGGTGTTTCTGAAAAACGAGCGCTTCCTGGCGATCTTGGATCGTGTGATGCCGACTTGGCGCATGAGCAGGGAGGAGCTAAATCGATCGCCGCTGGCGCATCAGGAGTGGAGCTACTGACGTCAATGTGGTGATTGCTGGGCTGGGCCGAGGATCTCGCAAGCTGCGCAAGCAAGCACGGCGGCCAAGAGCAAAGTCGAGCTCATGGCTCGCCCGCGACCCGAGTCCTTGACCACGGCGCCGATGGTCAGGCAACCCAACGGCGGATGAAATCTGCTGCTGGCCTTGACTGGCGCGCTCAGTGTCGTAGTGCCGCTGCCGACCGTCACGTGCTTGGTGTCGGTCACATCCGTGGCCCTGGCGACGAGTTCGACGTTCAATGATGGATGCTCTTCACTGCCCTTGGAGCCGAGTGGCAGAACCTTCAGGAGCGTGACGAGCTCCGCGTGGCTTGATACGGCAATGCAACCCGACGCCAGATCCAGGCCGCGAAGCACCACGCGCCAAGCTTCGAGCGCTTGAGGATCGCGGAGCGCCCGGTCGATACAGTCGATCAGCCATCCCGTGTTGACGCGCTGTACGTGCAAGGTGTGCTTCTTCTTGCGGCGCACAACGCCGATACGCTGACTCTCGCTCGCGATCTTGGACGTACCGGGAAGCTCTGCTCCGTAGAGGTTCGCGTCGACGGCAGCACGTAGCGCTGTCTCCCATCGCGATGCTTCAGCGCTCGTCATGTGGAGTGCACGCCAGGCTAGGGCGAGGTCGCCCGCTCTCACGGCAGAAACGACTGCTGAAATGATTGTCGCCAGATCGATTTCGCGCGCGAACGACCTTGTTGTCGTGTCCGGGCGCGCCTCCGGCTCGCTGGTAGCTGGACTGGCGCCGCCTCCAAGGAGCAAGCGAACGACACCGGTGCGGTGCGACGCGCTTGTTCCTGCCCTCACAAGACGCTTTCGTGCGGCATGCGGAGACAGTCCGGCGAGTCTTCCCAATTGGTCTACCGACAGGTCCAGACTGACTTGCCGAGATGCGTGAGGTTCGATCAGTGCGATCAGGTGCACATAAGTCTCGATCGATGTGCGCATGCGCCAGTGGCCCCTGCGGGCGCGAAAGTTTGCGGCGTGTGCCTGACAAAGAGGTACGCCTGCTGGTGGGTAGCCTAAGGCCTCTCCATCTGCGCCCAGTCCGAGAGTCGGCGCCTCGCCGACTGGGGTCAGTGCTTCAAGGACGTCGTCTCCCCCCAGTTGCGTCAACAGCTCGTTGCAGCTCAACGTGTGTCGCCACCAATAGGGGCGGGCTTCTGCAAGCCCCGTGGCGCATCGCAGTGTCTCGCCGATGAGCTTGGTGAGCCGATCAGGATCGATGGGCCGGCCGCTGCTCCATTCGGGAAACAGTGCGGAGTGGGCAATGGCTCCCTTGGGGCGCAGCGCTGCGACATCGTCACGCCAGGATTCGATCTGCCTCCAGTCCTGATCGCATACGGTGCCCTCAATGCTGATTCGTCGTGTCGCGCGCAGTGTCTTTACCCCGGTGAAGCCATTGCGCCTCACGAGCAGCGCACGTTGACCTTCGTCGTAGGTCAGCTCATCGGCTTCGCGGAGCATCACTTCGGCGGTCCTTCCCCCTGTCGCGAATCCCAACGGCAACGCAACCGCTGCGGCCTTGAGTTCGGCGATCGAACCTTCTGCCGCCTGGGCTGATGCGAGGCAATCATCTAGGAGCCGCTGCGCGCGCAAGTACTCGTGCGGCGTAACGTACCCAACGTCAGGGAAGCAGCGCCCGCCCGTCGTCGAAACTCCTATAGCAACACCCGGTGCACCGCATTTGGCTGCGAGGAATCCATGGAAGTACGCAAGGAGCCGGGCCATTTTGGCTGGAGCAACGTACTTGCTGCCTTGAATGCAGGCCTCGTAGATTTCGTGGTAGTCCTCACTATCCATCTGATCCAGGGGCATCCCGTCGTGTTGCGCAAGCATCGGGGTTCCCGCGCCGAGCACGTACCCGTACACAGTCCGGAGTCCCACCCGCGGCTTCCATGGCGTTCCGTTTTGCAGACGGTCCAGCGCGTAAGCGGTCAGCGCACGTAGCAACGATCCGTCTTCTGGCCATCGATTCAGCCGCTCATCGAGTCGTCGAACGATCTCCTTCCGAATATCGCGCTCAAGCTGCGAAGACGGTTCCTCGCGCGATCGGCGTGTCGCACTCTTGGTCTGCTCCTCGTCCGGCGAGAAACTGGGAAAGGTCTTGGTCTTGCCAGGGCGGTACCGGAGCACGTCCTTCAACCATCCATAGCCCAGCTTCAGCGCGCCCCTTTGGCCTGAGGCCTCGGCGCTGCTCGGGCGCTCCATTCTGATCGGCTGCTCCATCGGAAGTTGGAAAGCTTCTGTGGAACGCGGCGCTGCTGAATCAAGAAGCGCCAGCAGCCTTTCGGGTGGCAGGGACACGGAGGTGTAGTTGCCAGTCCACACCTCTCTAACAGGCCCTATAGACTCAAAGCGGTGTGCTGCAGCGACCGCCTCGAATAAGACTCCAAGGAGGTCGCCAGCAGGACAGTCAATGACATCGCGAGGGATCCAACTGGCCAGGATCGATTGCACCTTCTCCTCGTCAAGTTCGGATCTCAAGGAGTCCTCCACCGCGTGTGCCAACAATGCCACGACGCCGCGCAAAACCTCGCTACTAGTCTTGATTCGTCCCGTTGCGGTTTCGACGAGATCTACAGGAACCACCAGTGCGTCAATATTTCGAGCACATTGCGCTCTGGGAATTCCCCTGAGCATCCAATGCAGTCGCTCGTGATCGCAAATGCCGTGCCAGAGGATCAGCGCGAGAATGCACCGTCGCGCAGCGTCCTGCGGTTCGGCCTTCGGACTTTGTACGACCTCGCTCAGCAGCATCTGACGCAGTCGGAGGATTGATGAATAGAGGCTCACAAAAGCGGGTTTGAACACGGCTGGCGCAGGGCGCGGCACGAAGAAGGAAGGCAGCCGCTTTACTTTCCAACGGCCCAGCGCCCTGCCTTCCTCTAGCTGAACCCGCAACGCGTCAATGGATGCCTCTGCATGGGCCAAATCATCCGCCGCGGCGCAAATCTGCTTTCGAATATCCGAGACGGCATCCGCGTTGATTTCGATTGGGCCCGCATCGGTTGGTTTCGTGGTGGCTGATACTGCCGCGTCGATGAGCCCCTTGATCCATGCATCTATCTCGCCTTTTCGCTCTGCTCGAACGAGCTCCACGTGGCGTCGCTGCTTTCGGTGCTGGTCTTGGGAAGCGAGCACATGACGCGACTGAATTCCGAGGACCGCGCGGGCAAGTGGGGGCGCATGACGGGCGAAGACCTCGTGATCCTCGTCGCCCCCCAGGATGCAACGCCAGCCATCGGCTCTGAGCATCGATTCCAACTGGGAGCTCGTCGTATCCAAGTATTCCGGCGGAGACATGAAGCTCTCGCTGCCGAAGGGCTGGATTCCAGCCTCCAGGTGCCCCAATAGGGCTTGCACGTAGACGCCTGGACAGTCTTGATCGCGTAGCGCCGTCGCCAAGTGGTGGCGGAGGAAGTTCTTCGGCAGGCTCCAGTCGGGAGGCGCTCGCCCATTGAGGTCGTCGACGGTCAACGGTCGAGTATCTGCACCATCGAACATGAAGAACAGTGGGCCGCTTCCAGACAGCGCGTCTTTGGCAGCCTGCCGATGCGCATCGATCAGGGCAACGTTTTTGGTAAGGCGCTCCAAGTGCTTGCCGTACGCCGCGAGGCTGCTTCGCAGCAGTGGGCACAGCGGAACCAACCTTGACTCATGCTGTTCGTCAGAGATCTTGTCCTCGATCACCGCCAGGGATCCCCGGAGGCAGAAGAATGTCGACGTCATGCAACCGATCCGGAAAGTCGGCCGATGGCCGGTTGCCGCCAGAAACAGGGTTGCCAAGCTCGGGACAAGGGTCGAGTGCAGTTCCGCTGCTGCGCGGCCGTTAGTGCGCGCTGGGCGGGGAACCTGAACCAAGCCGCGTTGAACATGCGACACAAACCTCAACAATGCCTTCGGCGTTACCAGCAGCTTGCTGCCAACTCTTCCACGCATGTAGAGATCCGGCGGCTCTGGTGTGAGGCCAAAACGCTGGACCGCCTTGTTGTAACCCTGCTGAATTGCATCTGCCCGAGCCGCGTAGTAAGCCATTGGGGTAGGCGCCACCCCTAAGGTGTCTCCACAGATCAGCTGCGCACTCGCGATATCGCCGAGCTGGTTGAGCACTTCCAGGTGCAGCGATCTCTGAATTCGCGCAAGCGAGAGCCGTGGCATGTGTTCGCGAGCCTGCTCAATCAACTCTGATACGGACTTGCCGAGCTGATCGAGATCGCAGGCGTACAGGAACGGGTCATCGAATGCCTCGAGCCTGTGCATGACGCTGGCTATTTCCCGAGGGATCATGAGGCTGATCCGTGTGGCCACTACCTCCAAGGATCTGGTCTGGAGGTCAGTTGGCTCGAACCGAGAATCCGTTCCTGGCAGCGGGAAGGTCAGCGCGCTTCGTTCCGGATCCCAGCCATCATCTTCGGAGTCGAGTGGCGCCAGCATCCTGACTGCGTGTGCACGATGCAAAGAGAAGCCCGTGATCGACATCATCAGACAGACTGCGATTGCCTCGCGTCGAACGTAGTCAGTCGTCGTCCAGCCGATCTGGGTTTGCGCAAGGAGCCAACGGATGAAGGCGGCCGATTCTTCCGTTGTGAGCGCATCCCATTGATGGCGCGCCCATACGCCTTGGCGCATGGCAGACACTTGTCTGGCGGCGAATACGCGCTGTTGGGCGCGTCCCATTGCACGAGGGCGGGTCTCGGTGATCGCCGCCTCGGTTTCGCCGACGATCTCCTCGATCGTTTCGCCGTTCTGGCGGGCGCGGTCAAGTTCTTCTTTGGTCGGCCTTCGGATCGGCACACGCAGCGCCGTCGACCTGCACCGTCGCTCAACCCTCGACGTTCGGGCTTCCGCCGCACCACTGGAACGGGTCGTCGTCCCTGATCGTCGCGGCGCAGACGAGCAGCGTGGTCTTTGTCCGGGCTTGGTCCCCGTCTGTCGAGTGTCCGAGTCTGAAGATGGCAGGAGTCGTGGGGGCAGTGCTTCGCTCGTTCTCGGCTTCGGTGGTGACGCCACGCAGCGGTCGCGCTGGATGCACCTGAGGACGTCGACGATGGTTCGGACATCGGAGGACGCAAGCGCGCGCTTTTCCTGACGCTTCCACAGCCGGTCATAGCTCTCTGCGTCTGCTGGAATAAGCGGAACTCTCTCGAGATACCTGCCTGCTTCGGCACGGAGCTCCGGGTCGGTCATGCGGTCGATGGTGAGAATCAGGTTTGCGAGCGGTGCGTCCAGATCCCGAGTGGAGACGCCTTTTCCGGGCCAGTGTCGCGGTGGTGCGCACACGTGCTGGAAGAGGATGAACTGCAGCGTCCGGATTCCAACTTGGAGGGCAGGAACAGGCTGCAGAGTTAGCGCGTCCAAGGTCGGTGACCTGGCGGAGGGCCCTGGATCTGCTGCGGACTCCGACGGGACTGTGGACGTCGCCTGGTTCAATGCAGCAAGCACAACCATCAGCATTTCCGTAGCGCTGCCCCCGATCTCATGGCCTTCGGCCTGGGGCAGCATGTCCGTGAGGGTCCGAATCAATCCTTCGCGATCAGAGTTCGAGAGACTGACCGACACAACTCGATCGAAGAACCCCCGTGCCGAGGGTGTCAACTGACCTTTGCCGACGTCGTTTGGATCGACGGGAGCCGATCCGCTCGTCGATTCGGTTGCGCGAGCCTTGACCTGCGAAGCCTTGGCGATGGCCTCCAACACGACTAGCAGGGCAGCAACGTCTGAAGCGACCCCGGGATCGAGATCGGCGAGTTTCATCAACTTTTTCGCGGACGCCTTGGTGGACAGACCGTTCGGGATGCATTCGATCACGCGTCCAAGGCGTGATTCGCCGATGTCAGTCGAAGACAGATACAGGTCATGTGCAAGGCGATTCAGCGTGCTTACGGCGTCCTGCCAGATTCGTGCGGCCGGATCTTCAGTGGGGGGCTGGAGAAGTGCGGCACGCAGGCAAAGGCCGGCGACTATGGGGTAGCGCAGTCCGCCGTCCCTGACCCTTCGCATCGCAAGTATCGATCGGTAGGGGACTGGCCCCTTTGCGCACCACCAATGCGTGTAGTCGTCAGCCAATAGCGGTAGGTCGGCCGCAACACGCTCTAGCTCCTGCAGGGTCGTGTTCAAGCTCACCCAATGCGCCGAGAGCTTCTCCTTCGCCGGGGCGAGTGCGATGACTTCGCGGGCGTGATTGGTGAACAGCGCGAGATCGAGTCGGCCAGGAGCGCCAATTCCGCAAGACATCAGCAACGCTTCGGCAGAATTCGGCAGTCGTGCACGAAGCGTCACCCACGGGGTCGGGGAACCCGAAGTGCCTGCCTCGGCAGCTGGTGACGCACCGGAGCCTTCCGCACGTCCAATGTCGATCAGTCGACCGCGCTCGTGCTTTGGCAGGTCTTCGATGGTCGCGGCGACGACCAAGAAGCAGTCCCGGTCGAGCGACCGACCACCTGGCGGCTGCGCTGCAACTATGGATCGAGTCTGTGCCGCCCACTCGGCAAGAGATGTACGAGATGGCGTCCGAGCGAAATGCTCGGCCAGCGAGAACGGGAGGTAGGCAGCAGGCCTGGCGATTTCTTCGATCAGCCACCTAAGGGAAGTGCTGGTGCCAAACGCGGCGCTGAGAGGGCCTTCGTGGGGCCGGCAGGTGAAGTAGAGCAGCGCCGCTTGGAGAGTGCGGAGTGCCGGAGCTCGCCAGTCGTCCAGGCGGGTTGCGAATGCCCTGTAGAGCGTCAGATCACTTTGACCGCGCCACGCCTGCAAGGCGGGTGAGTGGGGCTCGGAGAGTGCAGCTTGCCCGTCCAGATCTGCCAGGAATGAAGGCAGCGGAGCGCCGGCCAGGCTGAGATCTGAGGGACTCCCGAGCGCCTCAATTGCCGCCCGGAATCCTTCACAGAAACGGTCGAAATCATACGGGTGCCAGGGCGGCTGCCAGTCCCGAAGCATCTCGCGGAAATGAGGAGCAAAGGTCTCGCCTTCCCACCACTTCTGGGGCCGCCGCTTGCCGCCGCTCCGACGCTGGTTTCCCACCCGACATCCCCCTGGCTGCCCCATTGGCGTCGCTTGCCAACCGCCGAGCCTTGGGTCGAGTGTGCAGCTGGACGACTTGGTGGTCAAGAAACTATCGGATGACTGGGACATTTTACTGGCCAACCACGCTGGAGTACCGAGCGTTAACTGACAGCATGTGTCCTAGTTGTACATTCCTTTTGAACGTCTAAGATATTGACTATAGAAGAAGGATTGACATTTGAGTCTATTTAGCAAAGAATTCATACATTGATGGATGGAAGCGTAAGAACGCTACGAACTTGGTGGTCGGGAGTTCGAATCTCTCCGGGCGCGCCAAAGATCAGCAAAAAGGCCAGTCGCTTGCGACTGGCCTTTTTGTTTGGCGCAGCGCAGGCAGGCTGCAAGGCTTGGCTGGGGGCGGACAGAGTCTCCCTAGCGGGGCGCGTGGCAGGGGCGTAGCCTTGGGCGGTCGCCTTGCCAGCCCTGGAGCCCGCCGATGAAGCTCAGCATCAACGGAGTCGAACACGAAGTCGAAGCCAGCGAGGACACCCCGCTACTGTGGGTGCTGCGTGATCATGTTGGCCTGACCGGTACCAAGTATGGGTGCGGGATGGCCTTGTGCGGCGCCTGCACGGTTCATCTCGATGGCGTGTCCACGCGCAGCTGCGTGACGCCACTGTCGGCAGTGGCCGGACGCAAGGTGACGACAATTGAGGGGCTGTCACCGGACACCAGTCATCCGGTGCAGCTGGCCTGGATCGAGGCCGACGTCGCCCAGTGCGGCTATTGCCAGTCCGGACAGGTGATGGGCGCCGCGGCCCTGCTGGCGCAGAACCCCGATCCCAGTGATGAACAGATCGTTGCCGCGATGGACGGGCACCTGTGCCGCTGTGGCACCTATACCCAGGTCCGCGAGGCGGTGAAGCTGGCGGCGCAGAAGCTCAAGGAGGCCAAGGCATGAACATGCAGATGTCGCGGCGCCGCTTCCTGGGTACCGGCCTGCTCGGCGGCGGTTCGCTGGTAGTCGCCCTGCACTTGCCCGGCTTCATGCCTTTGGCGGACGCCGCCGAGGCGGCCGGGGCTGGCTTCCGGCCGAATGCCTTCGTCGAGATCGATGCCAAGGGCGAGATCGTTCTGCATATCGCCCAGGCCGAGATGGGGCAGGGCGTGCTGACCTCGCTGTCGATGCTGCTGGCCGAGGAGCTGGATGTCGCGCTCGACCAGGTCCGGGTCAACAAGGTGGGCGTCGATCCAGCCTTCAACCATCCCTACTTCAATGCCCAGGTCACCGGCGGCTCGACCACGGTGCGCGGCTTCTACGAGCCGCTGCGCCGTGCCGGTGCGCAGGCCCGGCAGATGCTGCTGGAAGCCGCAGCCCAGCGCCTTGAAGTGCCGGCGGCGTCGCTGCGCAGCGAACGCGGCATGCTGATCCACGAGGCCAGCGGGCGACGCCTTGCCTATGCCGATGTCGCCGCGGCGGCGGCCCTGCTGCCGGTGCCCGATGCGCAATCGGTCGCGCTCAAGCCGGCTTCGGAGTTCCGTCTGCTCGGCAAGGGCCAGCGGCGCATCGAATCGCCCAGCAAGGTCAACGGCAGCGCGCAGTTCGGCCTTGATGTGCGCCTGCCCGGCATGCTGACTGCCGTGGTCGCCTGGCCGCCGGTGCCGGGAGCCACGCTCAAGTCTTTCGATGACACCGACGCCAAGGCCATCCCCGGTGTGCTCAAGATCAAGCAGGTTCCTGAAGGCGTGGCAGTGATCGCGCGCGATTTCTGGACCGCCAAGAAAGGCCGCGACGCGCTGAAGATCGACTGGGAGCCGGGTGCGAACGCCGCGCTGGACAGTGCCGCGCAGGGCCGCGAATACGCCGCGCTGGCTGCGCAGCCGGGTGCGCTGGCGGTCGAGCGTGGCGAAGGTGACAAGCCGCTGGCCGCGGCCGAGGACGTGCTGGCGCTGGACCTCGACGTGCCCTATCTCGCCCACGCGACCATGGAGCCCCTTAACGCGACGGTCCACCACCAGGACGGCAAGGCCGAGGTCTGGACCGGCACCCAGATGCCCGGCGCCGATGCCGCGCGGGTCGCCGCCTTGCTGGGCCTTGCGGTCGACAAGGTGGTCCTGCATCCGCATCTGCTCGGTGGCGGCTTCGGCCGGCGCGCCAATCCGGTCGGTGATTTCGTCGCCGTTGCCGCCAATGTGGCCAAGGGCGAAGGCGTGCCGGTCAAGACCGTCTACACCCGCGAGGACGACACCCGCGGCGGCTGGTACCGGCCGCGCGCCGTGCATCGGGTTCGCCTCGCGCTGGACGGCGAGGGCAACCCGCAGACCTGGCAGCAGCGGGTGGTAGCTCAGTCGATCATGGAGGGCACCTTCTTCGAGTCGATGGGGGTCAAGGACGGCGTCGACTTCAGCGTGGTCGAGGGTGTCGTCGACCTGCCCTACGCGGTGCCCAACCTGCGTGTGGAGTGCATCCTCGCCCCGCGGGTGATGCCGGTGCTGTGGTGGCGATCGGTCGGGCATACGCATACCGCGCTGGCGGTGGAGCACATCATCGACCTCGCCGCGCGGCGCGCAGGGGTTGATCCGATGGCCTACCGGCGGCGGCTGCTGACTGAGCACCCGCGCTGGCTGGCGGTGCTCGATGAAGCGGCCAAGCGCAGCGATTGGGGCGGCCCGCTGCCCGAGGGCCGGGCGCGCGGCGTGGCCATCCACAAGAGCTTCGAGACCATCGTCGCCCAGGTCGCGGAAGTGTCGATCGAGGACGGTCGGCCGCGGGTGCACAAGGTCACCGCGGTCGCCGACATGGGTCGGGTGGTCAATCCGCGGCATGCCAAGGTGCAGATCGAGTCGGGCATCGTCTTTGGTCTCGGCGCGGCCCTGCACCAGCAGATCACCTTCAAGGAGGGCCGGGTGCAGCAGAGCAACTTCCACGACTACCCGATGCTGCGCCAGAACGAGATGCCGACCATCGCGGTGCACCTGATGCGCAACGAGGAAGCGCCTGGTGGTGCCGGCGAGCCGGGTACACCGCCGATCGCCCCGGCGGTGGCCAATGCGCTCCTCGCGCTGACCGGCAAACCGACCACCCGTCTGCCCTTCGTTATCGGCTGAGAAAGCCTGCGCCGTGCCGCATCGGAATGCGGCGCGGCGCGCGGATCAGCCGATGACGCCAGCCGCACGCAGCGCGCCAAGCCGCTGCGGATCAAGCCCCAGACGCTCAGCCAGCACCGCGTCCGTATCTGCACCGAGCAAGGGCGGTGCGCGCCGGTAGCTGACCGGCGTGGCGGAAAGCTTGAGCGGATTGGCCGGCAACGGCAGCTGCGGATGCTGCGGATGGGCCATGCGCAGCGGATTGCCGCGGGCCTGCACCTGCGGATGTGCGAAAACCTGGTCGAGACTGTTGATCGCCGCGCAGGGGATTCCCGCGGTTTCCAGGGCGCTGAGCCAATCGGCCGCCGGTCTTGCCGCGAACAGCGGGCAGAGCGTTTGCAGCAGGGCATCGCGATGGCGCACCCGTGAGGCGTTGTCGGCAAAGCGCGAGTCGCTGGACAGCGCCCCCTTCCCGATTACCCGGCATAGCCGCTGGAACTGGATGTCATTGCCGACTGCGAGCATGAACTCGCCATCCGCGGCGCGAAAGGTCTGGTAGGGCGCGATGTTCGGGTGCGCATTGCCGTGGCGCAGCGGCGGCGACCCACCGACCAGGGCATTCATCGCCTGGTTGGCAAGGAAGGCGACCTGGGTGTCGAGCAGGGCGAGGTCGATGTGCTGACCCACGCCGGTGGCTTCAGCGTGGCGCAGGGCGGCAAGGATGCCGCTGCAGGCATACATGCCGGCCATCAGATCGGCCACCGCAACGCCGGTTTTCTGCGCCGGGCCGTCGGCCTCGCCGGTCAGGCTCATCAGCCCGCCTTCGGCCTGGATCGCCGCGTCGTAGCCGGCGCGCGCCGCCCAGGGGCCATTCTGTCCGTAGCCGGTGATCGAGCAGTAGACCAAGGCGGGATTCAGCGCCCGAAGGCTGGGGTAATCGAGTCCATAGCCTGCAAGTCCGCCGACCTTGAAATTCTCCACCAGCACCTGGCTGTCGCGGGCCATGGCGCGGACCAGATCCGCACCTTGCGGCCGGGAGAAATCGATCGCCACCGAGCGCTTGTTGCGGTTGGCAGCCAGAAAGTAGGCCCCTTCACCTTCAGTTCCATCGCTGCGCCGGAGAAAGGGCGGGCCCCAGCGGCGGGTGTCGTCGCCGCGCTGCGGCTGCTCGATCTTGATTACCTCGGCGCCGAGATCGGCCAGCAGCTGGGTTGCCCAGGGGCCGGCGAGGATTCGCGACAGGTCGAGGATGCGCACCCCGTCCAGTGCGCCGGCCAGCTCAGTCGTGTTGCCTGTCACGTCCGTGTGCCCTGTGATCGATTGTTCCGGCATTCTGCGCCGCGCGCGGGGTGCGACGAAAGCCGCAGGCTTGCCAGCGCTGGGCGCGGCATGCACTACTGACTGCATGCAAGACCCACCGCCACCCGTCGTCACCGGCAGCGAACGTCTCCCGCGCAGCCTCGGCGTCATCGCGCTTTGGCTGCTGGTGCTCAACGGCATGATCGGCGCCGGGATCTTCGGTATCCCGGCCGAAGCGGCGCGGCTGGCTGGCGAGTTCAGCCCGCTGCTGTTCCTGCTGACTGCCCTGCTGGTAGCCCCGGTCATGCTGTGCTTTGCCGCATTGGCGAGCGCGACCCGGGAGACCGGTGGACCGGCACGTTATGTGCACATCGCCTTTGGCGCGCAGGCCGGGTTCCAGACCGGCTGGGCGCTGTACATCGCGCGGATGACCGCGTTTGCCGCTAACCTCAATCTGCTGCTGGCGGCTCTGGCGCACTTTGCGCCGGCGCTTGGTGAGGGCGCGCCAAGGGTGCTGGCTTTGCTTGCCCTGGTCGGCCTGATCGCCTGGCTCAACATCGCCGGCGTGCGCTGGGCGATGCAGTCGCTGGGCGCGCTGACCGTGGGCAAGCTGCTGCCGCTGGTCGCGCTCGCCGTGCTCGGGCTGCTGGCCCTGCCCGAGGCCGCGCCCCTGCCGGCCCTGCTGCCGGGGCCGGATGCCTCGCTCGGGGCGGCGGTGCTGCTGATGATCTATGCCTATGTCGGCTTCGAGTCCGGGCTGATTCCCGGCGGCGAGGCGCGCGCGCCGCAGCGCGACATGCCGCGTGCCCTGCTCGCCTCCCTGCTGCTGTGTGGGCTGCTGTATGCGCTGCTGCAGTGGGTCTGCCTCGCCCTGCTGCCCGAGCTGGCCGCCACCGGGCGCCCGCTGGTCACCCTCGGCGCGCAGCTGCTGGGCCCGATCGGCGCCACCCTGATCCTCGTCGCGATCATCCTCTCGGTGGGCGGCAACCTGCTCGGCTCGATGTTTTCGGTGCCGCGGATCACCTTTGGCCTCGCCGAGCAGGGCCTGCTCCCCAAGCCCTTCGCCGCGGTGTCCGGGCGCTTTGCCACGCCCTGGTTCTCGGTGCTGGCCTATGCCCTGCTGTGCTGGCTGCTCGCCGCTACCGGCAGCTTCGTCTGGCTGGCCGCGCTGAGCGTGTTGGTCCGCTTGCTGATCTACCTCGCCTGCATCGCGGCGATGCCCGCGGTGGCCCGGCAGGCACCGAGCGATGCCCTTCGACTACCGCTCGGCCCGCTGATTCCGTTGGCCGCGGCGCTGTTCTGCATCGCTTTGCTGAGTCAGGTCTCGCTGGTCTCGGTGCTCGCCACCAGCGGACTGTTGCTGGCCGGCTCAGTGCTCTACCTGTTCGCCCGCCGCAGCCGCTAAGGCCGGCTTGTCCTGCGCCGGGCAAGCGGCGATGCTTGCCGGCCTGTCGATCATGGAGGACGCCTCGATGCAGTTTGCGTCGGACAACTGGGCCGGTGTGGCCGCGCCGGTCATGCAAGCCCTGCAGCAGGCCAATCAGGGCCTGGCGCCGGCCTACGGCGGCGATCCGCTGACCCGTGCGGTCGAGCAGCGCTTTGCCGAGGTCTTTGAGCACGAGGTCGCGCTGTTCATGGTCGGCACCGGCGGCGCCGCCAATGCGCTGGCCCTGTCGGCGCTCGGCCCGGCCTGGGGCATGGTGGTCTGCCACGCCGAGTCGCACATCCAGATGGACGAATGCGGCGGACCTGAGATGTTCACCGGCGGCGCCAAGCTTTTGCCGGTGCCCGGTCCTTCGGCGAAACTCTCGGTGGAGTCGGTAAGCGCCGCGCTGCGCGGCTTTCCCGAGCGTCCGCCGCACGGCTGCCCGCCCAGCGTGCTGTCGCTGACCCAGGCGACCGAGTGCGGCACCCTGTACAGCGCCGACGAGCTTGGCGCGCTGTGCGCCCTGGCCCGCGAGCGCGGACTGAAGGTGCACATGGACGGCGCGCGCTTTGCCAATGCGGTGGCGGCTTTGGGCTGCCATCCGGCCGATATCAGCTGGCGTGCCGGGGTCGACGTGCTGTGTTTTGGCGGGACCAAGAACGGCGCGCTCGCCGCCGAGGCGGTGCTGTTCTTCGACAAGGCCCTGGCCCACGACTTCGCCTTCCGCCGCAAGCGCGCCGGCCAGCTGTGGTCGAAGCAGCGCTTCCTCGCCGCCCAGTTCGATGCCCTGCTGGAAGGCGATCTGTGGCTGCAGCTGGCCGGCCACGCCAACGCCATGGCCGACCGCCTGGCCAGTGGACTGGCGGCGATCCCCGGCGTGCGGATCGTCCATTCGCGGCAGATCAACGAAGTGTTCGTGGTCTTTCCCGACGGCGTCGCCGAAGCCCTGCGCGCCCGCGGCGCCACCTTCTACCCCTGGGTCACGCCCTGCGATGAAACCGGCGGCCGCACCCAGCGACTGATCTGCTCGTTCGCCAGCACGACCGAACAGGTCGATGCGTTTATCGCGGCAGCGTCGGAGAGCGTAGCGGCACGCTAACAGGGATGGCTCAGGCCCGGGCTGCTTGCCAGGGCAGGGCGTCGAGATCGACATTGCCGCCGGAAAGGATCATGCCCACGCGCAGGCCGGCAAAGCGCTCGCGGTGCGCCAGCAGGGCGGCGAGCGGCACGGCGCAGGACGGCTCGATCACCAGTTTGAGGCGCTCCCAGATCAAACGCATAGCGTCGATGATCGGTTGCTCGTCGGCCAGCAGGATGGCTTCCAGGTGCTCGCTGAGGATGGCGAAGGTCAGCGGTCCGAGTTCGGCACGCAGGCCGTCACAGATCGTATGGGTCGGACGACCGGTGATCCGCTCGCCGCTGGCCAGCGAGTCGTGGGCATCGCGCGCGCCCTCGGGCTCGGCGCCGATGGCGCGGATAGCCGGGTCGCGGTAGTGCGCGGCCAGGGCCATGCCCGACATCAGCCCGCCGCCGGACACCGGCGCCATCACCACGTCGAGGCCGGGCACCTCATCCAGCAGTTCCACTGTCGCGGTGGCCTGGCCGGCAATTACCCGGGTGTCGTTGAACGGGTGCACGTAGCTGGCGCCGGTCTCCTCCAGCACTTCGCGGGTAGCGGCGTCGCGGGCGGCCTGCGAGACCTCGCAGGGCACGATCCGCGCACCGAAGGCCTCGATCGCGCGCAGCTTGATCTTCGGTGCGCTGTGCGGGACCACCACGGTGGCGGCGATGCCGCGTTCGCGGCAGGCCAGCGCAATGGCCGCGCCGTGGTTGCCCGAGCTTTGCGTCACCACGCCGCGCGCGGCCGCTTCCTCGCCGAGCGAGAACACCGCATTGCAGGCGCCGCGGAACTTGAACGCGCCGGCGCGCTGCAGGTTCTCGCACTTGAAGTGGATCTCGCAGCCGGCCAGTGCCTCGATCGAGCGCGATCGCAGCACCGGCGTGCGCCGCGCGTGGAGCGCAATGCGCTGGACGGCGGCGGCGATGTCTTCGGACGTGGGGACGGTATCGGGCAGATGCATGGCGCAGCCGGGCAGCAGGGATCCGCGCATTCTGCCGCAAGCCGTGCAACCGAATGTAGGAGCCAGCTTGCTGGCGATCGTTCGGTCCCGGTCGTCAATCGCCAGCAAGCTGGCTCCTACATTTCTGTGCCTCTCAGCCCTGCGGCACGCCGGCCATGTCCGGCAGCTGGTGGGCGATGCCCTTGTGGCAGTCGATGCAGGTCTTGTCGCCTTCGCTCAGGAAGCGCTCGTGGATTTCGCCTGCGCGGCGGCTTTGCCGGGTGAAGTCCATTGACTCGAAGCTGTGGCAGTTGCGGCACTCCAGCGAGTCATTGGCCTTCAGCCGGGCCCACTCGTGCTGGGCCAGCTCAAGCCGCTTGTCGAGGAACTTCTCGCGGGTGTTGATGGTGCCGAAGATCGTGCCCCAGACCTCCTTGGAGGCCTGCATCTTGCGGCCGATCTTGTCGGTCCAGTTGTGCGGCACGTGGCAGTCCGGACAGGTGGCGCGCACGCCGCTGCGATTGCTGTAGTGGATGGTCGGCTTGAGTTCCTCGAACACGTTGTTGTTCATCTCGTGGCAGGACACGCAGAAGGTTTCGGTATTGGTCGCCTCCAGCGCGGTATTGAAGCCACCCCAGAAGACGATGCCGGCGATGAACCCGCCAAGGGTCAGGAAGCCCAGGCTGTAGTGCAGGCTCGGTGAGCGCAGCACGCGCCAGCCTGAGGACAAGGTGCCGCGAAGCCAGCGCAGCATCTCAGCGCTCCCGTCCGGCGGCGATCACCTGCTCGACATCCTGGAAGCCGTTCTCGACCAGCGGCTTGGCATCGGTCTGCACGACATGGCACTGATTGCAGAAGAAGCGCCGCGCCGAGATCTGCGCCAGCACCTGGCCGTCGCGATCCATGAAGTGGGTGACGCTGACCATCGGCGCCTGGAACTGCTCGGCGCCTGATCGGGAGTGGCAGACCAGACAGCGGTTGGCGTCCTTGCTCACCTGATAGCCGTCGATGCTGTGCGGGATGGTCGGCGGCTGCTCGGGCCAGCCACGCTGGCGGCGCAGGTCCTGGTTCTCGACCCGGGCCATCGGCGCGGGCGTCGGCTCGGCGCTGAGCGGCGCGCCGCGGCGCAGGGCGTCGATCGATCGGTACTCGGATGCGGCAGGTGCCGGGGAGTTGGACTCGGGATCCTGAGCCAGTGCTGGCAACAGGCTGAAGCCCAGCAGCACGCTCAGCACGAGCAGGGCACGCAGCGGATTGTGGTTCATCGTTGCGCTCTCCTTCAGGCCTTGAGGATGCGGCAGGCGCATTTCTTGAAGTCGGTCTGCCGTGATATCGGGTCGTTGGCATCCAGCAGAAGCTTGTTGATCAGCACGCTGGCATCGAACCAGGGCACGAACACCAGGCCGCGGGGCGGACGGTTGCGACCGCGGGTTTCGACCCGGGCGCGGATCTCGCCGCGCCGCGACTGCAGGGTGGCGATCTGCCCGCGGCGCAGGCCGCGCGCCTTGGCGTCGTCCGGATGCATGAACACCGGCGCCTGCGGGAACGACTTGTACAGTTCCGGCACGCGCATGGTCATCGAGCCGGAATGCCAGTGCTCGAGCACGCGGCCGGTGACCAGCCACAGGTCGAACTCCTCGTCGGGTGGCTCATGCGCAGGCTCGAAGGGCAGGGCCCAGATCACCGCGCGGCCGTCCGGATTGCCGTAGAACTTCCAGCCCTCGCCCTTGGCCACGTAGGGATCGCTGTCCTCGTGGTAGCGCCAGCGGGTTTCCTGGCCATCGACCACCGGCCAGCGCAGGCCGCGGGCGGCGTGGTAGACATCGAAATCGGCAAGGTCCTTGCCTTTGCCCTCGCCAAAGCGCCGGTATTCCTGCCACATGCCCTTCTGCGGATAGAAGCCGAAGGCCTCGGCTTCGTGGTTCTCGTAGCCGGCCTCGATGTCGCTGAGCGGATAGGCATCGACCTGGCCGTTCTTGAACAGCACGTCGAACAGGGTCTTGCCGCGAAAGTCGGGATTGGCGGCGAGCAGTTCGGCGTCCCAGCATTCATCGGTGGTGAAACGCTTGGAAAACTCCATCAGCTGCCACAGGTCGGAGCGCGCCTGCCCCGGGGCGCGGACCAGCTGGTGCCAGAACTGGGTGCGCCGTTCGGCATTGCCGTAGGCGCCTTCCTTTTCCACCCACATCGCCGCCGGCAGGATCAGATCGGCAGCCTGCGCGGTGACCGTCGGATAGGCGTCCGAGACAACGATGAAGTTGTCCGGATTGCGGTAGCCGGGCAGGCCTTCCTCGTTGATGTTGGCGCCGGCCTGGATGTTGTTGTTGACCTGCACCCAGTAGGCATTGAGCTTGCCATCCTTGAGCGCGCGGTTCTGCTCGACGGCGTGGTAGCCGGGTTTGTCCTTGATCGTGCCCTCGGGGACCTTCCAGATGTGCTCGGCTTTCTTCCGGTGCTCGGGATTCATCACCACCATGTCGGCGGGCAGGCGATGCGAGAAGGTGCCGACCTCGCGCGCGGTGCCGCAGGCAGAAGGTTGCCCGGTCAGCGAGAACGGGCTGTTGCCGGGGGTGGCGATCTTTCCGGTCAGCAGGTGGATGTTGTAGACCATGTTGTTGGCCCACACCCCGCGGGTGTGCTGATTGAAGCCCATGGTCCAGAAGCTCATCACCTTGACCTTGGGGTCGGCGTACAGCTCGGCGAGCTTCTCCAGCCAGCCGCGCTCGGCGCCGGTCATCTTCACCGCGTAATCCAGGGTGTAGGGGGCGACGAACTTGGCGAAGGCATCGAAGTCGATCGGCTCGCCGGAGTTCGCCTTGTCGGCGTTCTTCGCCGCCTGCTGCAGCGGATGCTCCGGACGCAGGCCGTAGCCGATGTCGGTGGTGCCCTGCATGAAGCGGGTGTGGCGGTCGACGAACTCGCGGTTGACCCGGCCGGTCCTGATGATGTGGTTGGCGATGTAATTGAGGATGACCAGATCGGTCTGCGGCGCGAACACGATCGGGATGTCGGCCAGGTCGAAGCTGCGATGCTCGAAGGTCGACATCACCGCGACCTTGACGTGCGGGTGCGAGAGCCGGCGATCGGCGACCCGGGTCCACAGGATCGGGTGCATCTCGGCCATGTTCGAGCCCCACAGCACGAAGGCGTCGGCGTGCTCGATGTCGTCGTACACGCCCATCGGCTCGTCCATGCCGAAGCTGCGCATGAAGCCCATCACCGCCGAGGCCATGCAGTGGCGGGCATTGGGGTCGATGTTGTTGCTGCGGAAGCCGGCCTTGAACAGCTTGTTTGCTGCATAGCCTTCCCAGATCGTCCACTGGCCGGAGCCGAACATGCCGATTGCTTCCGGGCCCTTGTCCTTGAGCACGCGCTTGAACTGCGCGGCCATGACGTCGAAGGCCTCGTCCCAGCTGACCGGCTCGAACTCGCCGTCCTTGGCATAGACGCCGTCCTTCTTGCGCAGCAGGGGCGTGGTCAGGCGGTCCTTGCCGTACATGATCTTGGACAGGAAGTAGCCCTTGACGCAGTTCAGGCCGCGGTTGACCTCGGCATGTACGTCGCCGTGTGTGGCGACCACGCGACCTTCCTTGACCGCGACATTGATCCCGCAGCCGGTGCCGCAGAAGCGGCAGGGTGCCTTGGACCATTTCAGTTCGCTGACCGGCCGCTCAAGCAGCACGTTCTGTGTGGCGGCGGGCAGGCTGATGCCGGCCGCGGCCGCGGCGCTGGCGACCGCCGACTGGCGGACGAAGTCACGGCGGGTGGTCATCGGCAGATCTCCTCATCAAGGCGTTGTGTTTCTTCGGCGTGGTGGTGGACCAGGTTCACCGCGTACACGCAGGACAGGGCATGCAGGGCATCGACGACTTCGAGCAGGCCCGACTCGCTGGCCGCCTCGCACAGGATCACGCTGCGGCCGCCCTCGCGCAGGGCCAGTTCGGCATCGGCATGCTGGGCGAGGCAGTGGTCGACGGCAGCGGCGTCCTCGACCCGGTGCTGGACGATCAGGCTGGCGATATGGGTGATCGTGCTGCTCATGCGCAAGTCGCCTGTGGTTCGGGGATGGCCAGCCGCAGCGAGGCAGTCGGGCAGGCTGCAACGCAGGCGCCGCAGCCGGTGCAGCGTTCAAGGTCGATCAGCGGCGCGCCGGTGCCGCGCTGGGCAAAGCTGATCGCGCGTTCGCCGCAGGCGTCGCGACAGCCCTGGCACACCACTTCGGCAGCAGACAGGCAGCCGGCGCCGAGCGCCACTCGCCACGGCCAGTCGGCCAGCGCCGCGATGCTCAGCGCGCCGCGCTGGCAGGCGCTCGCGCAATCACCGCAGAAGGTGCATTCGCCGCGGCGCGCGTCGAGGATCGGAAAGCCGCCGTCACCGCGGCCGATCACTTGTTCGGGGCAGGCGCTAACGCAGTCGCTGCAGCGCAGGCAGCGCTCCAGGAACTCGGCCTCGGGCAGGGCGCCGGGCGGGCGCGGCAGGGCCGGCGGCACCGGGCGACCGCGCAGGAAGGCGCGTCGTGCCGGGATGCCGGTGGAAGAAGCCGACATGTTCAAACGCCCGGCGGGCCGAAGAACATCTGCCAGATCCACACCGCGAAGCCGAAGCCCGACACCAGCAGCACCGAAAGCAGCGGGAACAGGAACACGGTAATGAACAAGAAGGCGCCCAGTTCGCGGCGACGACCTGCTTCGCTGGCGGGCGATGAGGAGGACATGCGTGCTCCGAGGTGTCGGTCGGTGAGCCCGGATTGCACCATGTGAGGGCTGGCGGGGCTTTGATCGAGGTCAAAGCGGTTTCCCGCCCGGCCCTGGCCGGGGCGTGCGGCTCTGCGCAAGACCGATGCAAGGCCGGGCTGCGGGCGATTGATCCCGGGCTGCCGGCAATGCTCACCCGAGTGCACGTCGCCGAGGCCTTACAATGGCCGCTCCGCGCCCGCGCGGCGCCCGATCAGAAGGACTCGAACATGGCACTCAAGCGATACGCGACCGCCCACTGGGAGGGTGATCTGAATGCCGGCAAGGGTGCAATGAGCACCCCGCAGAGCGGTCTGTTCAGCGATCAGAACTACTCGTTCAAGACCCGTTTCGGCGACGACAAGGGCACCAATCCCGAAGAGCTGCTGGCCGCTGCGCACGCCGGCTGCTTCTCGATGGCCCTGTCCTTCGTCATGCAGAACGCAGGAGTGACTGCGGGACGCATCGAGACCCGCGCCGACCTGAGCCTGGAGATGAGCCCGGCGCCGACCGTCACCGCCATCCACCTGATCGTCAAGGCCAGCGTGTCCGGTCTGGACGCCGACAAGTTCGCCGCCTTTGCCGAAGACGCGAAAAAGAACTGCGTGATCTCGCGCGCGCTCAGCGTGCCGATCAGCATGGACGCCACCCTGCTCTGATCCGATGCCCTCCCGCCATGTGCTGATGCTGCATGGTGCCGGCGGTGGCGGCTGGGAGTGGAACCGCTGGCGGGCGGTATTCGAGGCTGCGGGCTGGCGCGTCGATGCGCCTGACCTGCAGCCCGGTGCTGATGGAATCGCGCGAACCTCTTTCGACGACTATCGCTGCCAGGTCGACGAGGCGCTGTCGCGATCTTCGTTCGATGCCCTCGTTGGGGCGAGCCTTGGCGGCCTGCTTTGCCTTGCTTCCGGCGCGCGAGCGGCCTCCGCGCCGATGGTCCTGGTCAACCCGCTGCCGCCGCTCCCCGAGTCGGCCCTGTTGCCGGCGCACGATGCGCATCCAGAGGTGATCGGCTGGCAGGCCCAGGCACGGTTTGGCTCCACCCGCAGCGCGATGGCCGACAGCGCCAGCAGCGCGCAACTGTTCGCCTTCCGCCGCTGGCGCGACGAATCCGGCCAGGTGCTGAACGTCGCGCAGGCCGGAATCGAAGCGCCTCATCACGCCCGGCCCTGCCTGGTAATGGCCTCGGAGCAGGACCGCGACGTGCCTGCCGAGGTCAGCGCCGCGCTGGCCCTGCGCTTGGGCGCCAGCCTTTTGCGGCTGCCTGGCGACCACCTTGATCCACTGCTCGGCGACCGCGCCCACCAGGCAGCCGCGCACGCTGTCGCCTGGCTGAACACATTTGGCGGGTTCAGAAGCAATTAAGTGCAAGGTTCCCAGCATCGGCATTGCGCGGAATCCTCGCGCGCCGGTTTCAAGGAATCGACCATGCAGCGCATCTCCATTCTGGCCCTTGCCACCCTCGGCGTCCTGGCTGCCTCGACCGCGGAAGCCGGCCGGTACGACACGCGTGCACCCTCTGGCCTTGCCTATGCCGAAGTGCTGCGCGTCGATCCCATCATCGAAACCTACGACCGTCCGGTGCAGCGCGACCAGTGCTGGCGCGAACCGGTCCGCTACCGTGAGCCGGCACGCTATCGCAGCGCGCGCAACGACCGCGCTCCGGCCGTCCTCGGTGCCATCGTCGGCGGCGTGATCGGCAGCCAGTTCGGCAGCGGCGGCGGCCGCGATGCAGCGACCGCCGCAGGCGCCCTGCTCGGCTACAGCGCAGTCCGCGACGAACAGCGAAGGCACGGCGGCGGCTACTACGAGAGCGGCCGCGAGTACGTCCGCTACGAACAGCGCTGCCAGGTCAATACCGAATACTTCCGCGAGGAGCGGGTGACCGGCTACGACGTCACCTATCGCTACAACGACCAGGTCTTCACCACGGTCACCG
>CAYGMG010000006.1:0-58524 GCA_964350895.1 uncultured Lysobacter sp. | reverse complement strand
GGTGCCGGCCGGCACCCGCAGCTTCGCCCTGTGCTGTGTCGATCCTGACGTACCCTCGCGCGGCGAAGACGTCAACCAGGCCGGACGCAGCGTGCCGGCCAGCCTGCCGCGGGTCGATTTCAGCCACTGGTTGATCGCCGATATCCCGGCCAGCCTCAGCGTGATTGCGGCCGGCGCCTGCAGCGACGGCGTCACCGCCAAGGGCAAGCGCCAGCCCAACGGCCCGGAAGGCAGCGTGCAGGGGCGCAACGACTACACCGGCTGGTTCAGCGGCGATCCCGAGATGGCCGGCGATTACCTTGGCTATGACGGGCCTTGCCCGCCGTTCAACGACAGCATTCCGCACCGCTACTTCTTCCGCCTGTTCGCCCTGGATGTCGATTCCCTCGACCTGCCCGCGGGCTTTGCCGCTGCCGACCTGCACCGCGCCATGCACGGCCATGTGCTCGCCGAGGCCTGCCTGTTCGGCGTCTACACGCTCAATCCGGCGCTGAAATGAGTTTGCCCTGGCGCACCGGTTCACGATGCGCTAAGCCGGCGCCGGGCAAACAGGCGTCTGCCCACTGGAGAACCCGATGAACGCTGCGCGACTGCTGCTCACCCTTGCCGCCACCGCCCTGCTCGGCGCCTGCACCTGGGTCAAGATGGATCCTGCAGGGCATGCCGTACGCGTCGCCCGCGCCGGCGAGAGCCTTGGCAACTGCCAGCGTCTTGGCGAGATCACGGTCAGCGTCAAGGACCAGGTCGGGCTCTACCGCCGCGATCCGATCAAGGTCCGCGACGAGCTGGAAGTCATGGCCCGCAACGAGGCGCCGCGGATGAATGCCGATACCCTGCAGGCGCTCGACGAGCCGACCAATGGCGAGCAGCGCTGGCAGGCCTTCCGCTGCGGCAGCGCGGCCAGCACCAGCGGGGCGCCGCGTAGCGCGCCATCCACCACGCCGGCAGGCGAAGCCGAGACCTTCCCGGTCCGCGGAGACTGAGCCCCGGCGCCAGGCGCCAGAGGCGCTGGCGAACGGCGAATTCGATCGGGCGCCGTGCTCAGCGCAGCAGGCGCTCCTTGCCGTCGCGGCGCATGGCGTCGAAGAATCCGCGCAGGTCGCGCACGCAATCCACCGCCAGCGCGGCCAGCTCGGCGCTGTGCAGCGACGCCTGGGGATGGGTTGACGCCTCGCCACCGGCAAGCACGTAGCACTCCCACAGCGCCGCACGCAAAGCGGCGATCTCGTCGTCCGGCGACCGCGGCGCGGTCGAGGTTTCAGTGTTCATGGTCTCCCTCATCGGCTGAGCAACCGATCATCCGCCGTTTGGCCTCGCCGGCCGCGCTGGCATCCTCGCAGAGATTAGGGTCGCAGTGCGCGCAACGTGGTCGTCGGCGGCAGCCCCCAAATGGCGCGCTCTTCGCAGGAACGCCCTTGGGCGCGACCGCGAAGATCCGCTCTGGCCACAGGCTGTGATGAATCCGCGGCGCCCCGGTCGCAGGCAAGCCCGCGGTTACGGTTGGCTGCGGTTTGCCAAGGTCTGTGTCGGGCGCAAACCGGACGTTCGCAGGGCAATCCGGCGAGCTGTTGTGGGAGCGGATCGTATCCGCGACCGCAGCGCAACAGGCGAGACCGAGGCTCCGCGGTCGCGGATACGATCCGCTCCCACAGAAAGCCGGCGCAATTGATGAGCCTCGACGAACGACAAGATTGCGCAATCCGGACATCCATAGGGTGCGCCTTGGGCGCACCGGGCGTACTGGACCGGGCTTGTGCGCAGTCGCCGCGCGCGCCTGACTGCATGGTTCAGTGGGGCGGCAGCCGCTCCCAGCCGCGCTCGCGCTTTTCCGCGGCGACCATCTCGGCGACCTCGCGGAGCAGGGCCTTGGCGTCGAACACGATGCCGTCCTTGATCGTGTAGTCGACCCCGCCGACCCGCTGCACCGTGCCGTCCTCGCCCAGCCGCGGATGGCCGGTGCCGTAGAGCAGCTTGAGGTTGGCCAGCGGATTGCCATTGATCAGCAGCAGGTCAGCCCGCTTGCCGACCTCGATGCTGCCGATGCGGTCACCTGCGCCCAGCGTCTGTGCGCCATGCAGGGTGGCAGCGCGGATCACCTCCAGCGGGTGGAAACCGGCCTCGCGCAGCAGCTCCAGCTCGTGGATGGTGCCGAAGCCGTAGACCTTGTAGATGTAGCCGGAGTCCGAGCCCACGGTGACCCGCCCGCCGCGATTCTTGTAGTCGTTGACGAAGGCCATCCAGCGCCGGTAGTTGTCCTTCCAGAGCAGCTCCTGCTCGGTGCCCCAGTCGAAGAAGTAGCTGCCATGGCTGCTGCGGCTCGGGGTGAAGAAGGTCCACAAGCTGGGCCAGGTATAGCGCTCGTGCCACTCAGCCTGACGCTCGCGCATCACGTCGCGCGAGGCGGCGTAGATGTTGAAGGTCGGATCGATCACCACACCACGTTCCAGCAGCTCGCCGATCACCGCCTCGTAGCGCTCGCTGCCCTTCTGCGCAGCCTGCGCCCAGAGCTTGCCGGCCTCGGTAAAGCGATGCTGTTCGTCGAAGTAGTTGTAGTCGGCCGGATAGTCCTGCACGGTGCGCCCCTCGAACAGCGCCTCGGGCAGGCCGTACCAGTGCTCCATGGTGGTCAGGCCCCAGCGCGCGGTGGTCAGCACATTGACCCGCGCGACATCGATCTGGGCGTGGTGACAAGCAGCGCCCAGGCCGCGCTTGGCGAGCTCTTCGAAAGCCGCCTGAAGCACGTCGGGGCGGTAGCCAAAGCACTTCACTCCCAATGCGCCTTGCTTGGCGACCTCGGCAACCCACTCGCGGGCCTCCTCGGCCGTGGTCATCGGCGTCTTGCGCCCGGCGCCAAAAAAGACATAGGGAAAAATCCGCGGCGCGGTGATCGCATTGCGCTCGCTGCGGCGCATCTCGGAGACGCACCAGTCGAGTCCGTTGCCGCAGCCCGGATCACGCACGCTGGTAATGCCATGCCCCAGCCAGAGCTTGTACACGTATTCCGCGGGAACGCCCTGTTCATCGCCGCCGATGTGCCCATGCAGGTCGACGATGCCAGGCATGACGGTGAATCCGCCGAGCTGCATCTCGCGGCCGCCGGGTTGCAGCTGCGGACGCTCGCTGCCGTCGCCGACCGGCTGGATGCGGCGGATCGTGTTGCCCTCGATCAGGATGTCGACCGGGCCGAAGGCCGGCGCTCCGGTGCCGTTGACCACGCTCACGTCGCGCAGGATCAGCTGCTCGAACGGCCCTTCGCCCTCATCGCGATCCGGCGCCGCAGGGATTGCCGCATGTCCTGCGCTCACGGCAAGCAGCAGGAGGATGGCGCACAATCGGCTGGCGTTGATCGGAAGACTGGGCATGGCGCGCATTCCTTTTTCTTGGAGCATGACGAAGGTCGCAAGCTTAGCGTTTCTGCTCGCCGCGACCGGCGGCGGCCAGGCGCGGGAGGTTTCGGTCTACCGCTGCGTCGATGCCACTGGGCGCGTTGCGCTGCAGGATCAGCCCTGCCCGCCGGGCCAGCTGGACAGTCGGCGTGATCTGCGCATCGAGCCGACCGCGGCGGCGACGCCCGAAGCCGGGGCTCCCGCGGCCCCGTCGCCGACAGCAAGTGCCGACACGCAGCCAGCGCCGCCTTCTCGTGACCCGCCACCGCCGCTCTGGCTTTGCGTCGACTTCGAGGGCAAGTCGAGGCTGTCGCCGCGTGACGATCCCAATCCGCGCTACGTTCCCTACTGGGTCGTTGCCGGCAACCAGGCTGGTCCGCGGGGCCTTGCCGGGCGCGCCGGCTCGCCGCCGCCGCGCGCCGGCGGCGCCGGCCCGGGCGCGCCGCAGAGCGCCCTTGCCGGCCAGCTGCCGCCGATGGTCCTGGTCGAGGACCGCTGCCGACAGCTGCCGCCCGGCGCTGCCTGCGAGGCCTATCGTGAGCAGCGCAACGACGCCCGCCGCAGCGAGTTCCAGAGCCGCAGCGAGGCCGAGCGCGCCGAGCACGCCGCGATCGCGCAGCGCAGCCAGCGCATCCTTGAGGCCCATTGCGGCGGCTGAGGCGCTGCTGGCTCCGATATACGAACGCTTTCGTTTTATTCGGTGAAGCGCTAGGCTCGCGCTAGTGTCCTGTCCCGGAAGTATGTTGTTGAAGTCGCGAAGCGGATGCGTCGTCGAGGCAAGGCGCGAGAAGGAGGCATAGCAGCGCTATGGCGACGACGAGCAACGCAGCATCGGCGGCGCAGACCGAGCGAATTCTGCGATGTACTTCCGGGACAGGACACTAGGTCCGCGGCTTCTGAGCTTTCCTATGCACACCTCGCCGATCACCTCGCCGAACACCTCGCTGCTCGCCCTGCTGGTCGCCCTGCTTCCGCTTCAGGCGCTGGCCTGTTCCTGCGCTCCTGCGCCGCCGCCGCAGCAGGCGCTGGCAGAAGCAAGCGAAGTGTTCCGCGGCACCGTGCTGGCGGCGGAGCCGCCCGACCCGTCCGCATTCCGCGTATTGGGCATCGACTTCCAGGTGAGCGAGGTGTGGAAGGGCGAACCGCTGCCTCTGCTGCGGGTGCATACGCCCAGCAATTCCGCTGCCTGCGGGCGCAGCCTGCAGGTCGGCATCGAGTACCTGGTCTATACCGATGAGTCCGGCTGGGTCACCCTTTGCAGCAGGACCAAACCCTCGGCTTCGGCCCAGGCAGACCTGGCCGCGCTCGGAGCGGGGGTAGCGCCTGAACAGGCCGATCGCGCGACCCTCGCCCGGCACGCCGTGGTGGCCGGCGCCTGGCACCGCCCCGAGGCGCCCGGCGAGGGTGTGCTGATCGAGCTGATCGATGGCGAACGCGCGGCCCTGTACTGGTACGGTCACGAGCCAGCACCGGGAGAGCAGGCGGCACCCGGCCAGCGCTGGCTTTTCGGAGTCGGTCGCTTCGACGGCAATCTGCTGGAAGTCGAGCAGCTGCTGCAGCCACGCGGCGAGGGCTTCGCTGCCGACTACGATCCGGACTCCGGCACCCTGCCCGAGGTTGGACGGGTATGGATGCGCTTCATCGGCAATGGCCGCGCGACGCTGCGCTACTCCCTGCATGGATTCAGTGCATTCCCGGCCGACGGCGAGCTGGTCCTGCAGCGCATCAATCGCCCGCCGGTTGCCGAGCCGGTTCGTCGCTGAGCCAGCTCTGGGCAGCGCGCCAGCACGGATCCCGGCTGCAGCGCTTGCGGCAACGTCGAAGGCACGGCAGCCTTGGCCGGCCCTCGCCTGATCCGCTGCGATGATCCCGGCCACCCTGTGTCCCTGCGCCCACTGCGGGCGCCCGCTCGACCTGTCTACCTCGCATCTTGAGGTGCCGTATCGGCGCCGGCACTGGTGGCAGCTCAAGGAACAGCGCTCCGAGTACCGATGCCGGCGCTGCGGCGGGTTCAACCGACTGCGCCTGAGCGGGGCCGGCGCAGCGCTCTATCTTGCCTTGGCGGCCCTGCTCGCGATCGGGGTCTGGCGTCAGCTGCCCTGGCCGATTCTCGGTATGGGTGGCCTGCTCAGCGCGGCCTTGCTGTTCCGTCACGCAGTCCTCCTGCTGCCCGCGGATCACGACTGACGACTGACGACTGACGAGCGACGACTGACGACTGAACGGCATGTTGTGGTTCGCTCGGGGATTTCCCGGTTGCGTGAAAGTTCGGTGACGTTATCGTTCTGCCATGGCCAGCCTCGATCCGCGCTGGCGTGGAGACCTTTGCGATGACCGATCCGGCGGCTGCCCAGCCCCTTGGCCTGCGTGCCCTGCGTTTGCGACCGGGCATGTTCCTGCAGGCGCACTCGCCGCGTGAGCCCAAGCGCCGCACCGAGGCCAAGTTCTGCGCCGCCATCGATGGCCGCGGCGTCATGGTGGTGCCGCTGCACGAAGGCCAGGCCGGCGCCGAGTGGCAGGATCTGGGCGAGCTGGTGGTGCGGGGTTTCACCGGTCAGTACGACTTCGAGTTCCCGACCCGCGTGCTGGGCAGCTTCAGCGTGCCCTTCGCCTACGTTCTGCTGGCCTGGCCGCCGGCCGTGCAGGCCCGTCGCGTGCGCAGCGCCTTGCGCATCGCCACCTCTTTGAACGCCATGGCCTGGGGGCGCGATCCGGCATCGACGGTCGCCGCCCGCGTGCTCGACCTCAGTCATGCCGGCGCAATGCTCGACCTTGGCGGCGTGCTGGGTGGCAACGGCAACCGGATCAGCATCGCCCTTGAGCTGCCGATCGACGGCGCCGCGCACGCGCTGGAGCTGTCCGGGGCGATCTGCCACAGCGGCGAAGGCGCTGGCGGCGCCGGCACCCGCGTCGGCATCGCCTTCGAAGGCCTGTCGCGCACCGAGAAGGCCCTGCTGCAGAACTTCACCCTGGCACGGATGCAGGAACACTCGGTAGTCGAGTAACGCGCAGCGGGTCACGGATCGACACCGAGTTCACATCAAGTCGACGCTGCCACGGACCACCATGCGGGCGTTGCGTCGACCAGTCGTCGCAGCCTCCCCTCGCCACTTGGTCGCGCCGTGAATCCCATGCGCTCGCTTCTCCCGGGCACTCTGTGTGCGCTGCTCCTCGCCGGCTGCGCGTCGGACCCTCGCAGAGGCCCCTCGCCCGCCCCGGATGCGGCGCCGCGCACGGCGGACGCAGCCGCGGCGTCGACCGCTGCGCAGCGGATCGATGCAGATCAAGAGTCGCCAAGCCCGGCGCCGCCCGCTGCGCAGACAGCCGCTGAACCTGCAGCCGAGCCAGCGTCCTCAGGCGCGCCTCCTGCGGCGCCCTTGGCACCTGCCTCGGCCGAGGTCTTGCCAGCGCCGGCGCCCGCGCTTCCCCAGTCACAGCCGCCAGAAGCCGCTGCAGTGGCAGCGCGGCCGGTCATCGCCCCGAACACGCCTGCGATGCCGGCAAGCCCAGTCCCGGAACCGGCAGCCAAGGCCGTCGCGCAGACGGCTCCAGAGCCTGCGCCGAAGCCCGCCAGCCTGGTCCTGCAGGGCAAGCTGAGCCTTGAGCCCTCACGCGGCGCCGATGTTGCCGCGGGTGAGACCGCCGAAGCCGTGGTGTACTTCATCCCCGACGGCGCCAGCCGCAAGCCGGCAGCGCAGCGCCGCGAGGTGCTGACCCGCAACAAGCGCTTCGAGCCCAGCAGCCTGATCGTGCCGACCGGCAGCGTGGTGGCGTTCCCGAACCGGGATCTGGTTCTGCACAATGTGTTCTCCCTGTCGCCCAACACCGAGTTTGATCTTGGTCTATACGGCCCGGGGGATTCCCGCGAGGTTCGCCTCGATCAGCCAGGCGTGGTCCGGGTGCACTGCAACGTGCACCACTCGATGCAGACCGACATCGTGGTCGTGGACACCGCGCACTTTGCCCAGGTCTCGGCCAGCGGCGCCTTCGAGCTTGCCGACCTGCCCGCCGGCAGCGGCACGCTTCACGTCTGGCACCCGCGCGCCCAGCCAAACAGCCTCAAGCTCAGCCTGCCGCTCACCCGCCCGCTGTCGCTGGCCCTGGTCGCCACCAAGCCAAGAGTTCCGCCACACACCAACAAGGACGGCGACTCCTATCGCGCCGCCCTCGGGCGCTGAGCGGGTGTCCCTCGGCGCCCGCCTGCTGGCGATCACCCTGCTGCTGGTGGTCCTCGCGGTGGCCGCGGTGGCCGGCATCGGCCAATGGCGCGGTGGCCAGCTGGCCGATCGGCTGGCCGAGGACGCGCTGCGCAGCAGCCAGTCGGTGCAGAGCTATTTCCAGGATCGGCGCGCGCGCGAGCTTGAGCTGATCTCCCAGCTGCTGGCCAGCGAGCGGCCCTTCGTGGCCTACATCGCCCAGGCCCTGGCCCTTGGCGCCAACGGTGGCGAGATCGACGCCGCCTCGATCCTTGATCTGCTGGCCCAGCGGCGCAACCAGCTGGGCTTCGACCTGGCCCTGGTGATCAGCCCCGCGGCCACCGTGGTCGCCGATTCACGCACTCCGCTTAGCACCCAGCGCGACCTCTCCGGCCTGCCCAGCGTGGCCCAGGCGCTGAGTGAAGTAGCACCCTCGCGCGGGGTGTGGATCGATGACGGGATCGCCTACCAGGTCGCCGTGGTCCCGCTGCTGATGGGCCCGAATCTCGAAGCCCTGCTGCTTACCGGACTTGCGATCGACAATGAGCTGGCCCGCGATATCGGCCGGGTCAGCGGTACCGAGGTGCTGGTCGTGCAGGACCCAGGCAAGGCGCAGACCGTACTCGCCTCCAGCCTCGATCTTGCCCAGGCGCGCGCCCTGCTCGCGCCGCTCGCAGCCGCTGCGCTGGACGCGCGCTCCAGCGCCGCGGACCGGGCATCGCTGTCGCTGGCGCTCGACCAGAGCACCTGGAAAGCCAGCGCGAGTCCACTGGCCGGCGCGCCCGAGGGCACCTGGCAGGTGGCCCTGGTCCCGCCCCGTCAACGCAACGACCTGTTCAGCGCGATCCGCGGCATGCTTGGCTGGGGCGCGCTGGCCGCCGCCCTGGTGATCCTGCTGGTGCCGCTGGCGATCTCGCTGAGCGTGCTGCGCCCGGTGGCGATGCTCGCCGACGGCGCCGAGCGCGCCGGCCGCGGCGACCTTCCGCAGCCGATCCGGGTTTCCGGAAGCGGTGACCTGCAGCGACTGGGACGCAGCATCAACCGGGTGATCGGCGACCTGCGCGAGATGCGCGACATGGAAAGCTATATCGCCGAGCTGTGGCAGAAGCGTTCCGGCCTTGAGCCGCGCTCCGCCGCGCCGCCGTCGGCCGGCGAGCTGGCTCCGGGCACGCTGTTTGCCAAGCGCTACGAGATCCGCCGCACGGTCGCCGAAGGTGGCATGGGTCGGGTCTACCTCGCGCTCGACCGCGAACTGGGCGAGGAAGTCGCGCTCAAGACCCTGCGCCCCGAATGGCTGGAGAACCCGGCGACCATCGAGCAGCTGAAGACCGAAATCCGCACGGCGCGGCGGATCACCCATCCGAACGTGGTGCGCACCTACGACTTCGGCCAGGAGGGTGATGTGCCCTTCCTGTCGATGGAGTTCGTTCATGGCCTGACCCTGCGCGACGCGCTGCGCCGCTCTGGCCGGATGCGCCCGTTTGCCGCGATGCGCGTCGCCCGCCAGCTCTGCGCCGGCCTTGGCGCGGCACACCGGGCCGGCGTCCTGCATCGCGACATCAAGCCCAGCAACGTGATGCTGGAGGTCAGCGGGACCGCCAAGCTGATGGACTTCGGCGTGTCGCGGGCGATCGGCACGCGGATCGACCCGGAGCATCCCGAGCGCCAGTTCGCCGGCACCCCGCACTACCTGTCGCCCGAACAGGCCCAGGGCCGCGAGGCGCGCGAGGCCTCGGATATCTATTCGTTCGGGATCCTGCTCACCGAGCTGTTCACCGGGGCGGTGCCGATCGATGGCGACAACACCCTGGATATCTGCATGGGCCACCTGGAGCGCCCACCGCTGCGCCCGGCGGCGCTCTGGGCCGAGATTCCGCCGGCCCTCGAGGCGCTGATCCTGCGCTGCCTGGAGAAAGATCCGGCGCGCCGCTATCCGAACACTGACGCCCTGCGCGACGACCTGGAACGCCTGCGCGCATGAGCCTTGCAACCGACTCTGCCTGGAACGAGCTGCCGATGACCTGCCTCCGATCAAGCCTCGCGCGGCGCAGGCTGCGCCGCGCGGCCACCTTGGCCTGCCTTGCTGTGGCTGCCACCTTGGCACCTGCGCTGCATGCCGAAGGCAGCCGCCAGCTGGCGACCGGCGGCGCCACCCAGATCGAAGGTTCCGCCGGCGGCGGCCTGGTGCCCTGGGCGGTGATCACGGGCTATGGCGCGCGCGAGGAAATCGGCGCTACCGCCTTCGTTACTCAGGCGGACAGCGGCGACTACCGGCTCAAGGTTCGGGGCGCGGCGGTTGGCCTGTTCAATCGGCTGGAGCTGTCGGTCGCCCGTCAGTCGCTGGACCTTGTGACCCTGGGTCCGGCGCTCGGCCTGCCCGGCGCAAGCCTCGACCAGGACGTGATCGGCGCCAAGCTGCGTCTGGGCGGCGACGTGCTCTATTCGCGCTGGCCGCAGTTCGCCCTCGGCGCCCAGTACAAGCGCCAGCGCTCGTTCACCATTCCGCGCCTGGTCGGCGCCCGGGATGATTCCGACTACGACCTCTATGCCAGCGCAACCAAGGTCTGGCTGGCCGGGGCCGCGGGCTACAACCTGGTTGGCAACACCACCTTGCGCTGGAGCCGGGCCAACGAGACCGGCCTGCTTGGTTTCGGCGGCGACCTTGGCAATGATCGACGGCTGACCGCGGAGGCCAGTCTGGCGGTGCTGCTTGAGCGGCACTGGGCGATCGGCGCGGAGTTCCGGCAAAAGCGCGGCAATCTGTCCGGATTGCCCGAGGACCACTGGCGTGATGTGTTCGTCGGCTGGTTCCCCAACCGGCATGTCTCGGTCGTGCTTGCTTATGTCGACCTGGGTACCGTGGCCACGCTGGATGATCAGACCGGCTGGTACCTGTCGATCAGCGGAGGATTCTGATGCGTCTTGCCCGTCCTGCTTTGTGCTTTGCCCTGCTGGCCCTGCTGATCGGCTGTGCCGGTTCCGGCGCGCGCGCGCCGGATTCGCTGTACCGGGAGGTGGGCGGTGAGGCCGGCGTGGCGCGCCTGGTCGAGCGCCTGCTCGACCGGGTCCACGAGAACCCGCGGATCAGCGGCCTGTTCGCCAACAGCGATCGCGCCGACCTGCAGCGATTGATCGAAGAGCAGTTCTGCGCCGAGTTCGGCGGCGGCTGCGAGTACACCGGTCGCAGCATGGAGGAGAGCCACAGCGGCCTTGCGATCAAGCATGCCGAGTTCGAGATCTTCGTCGAGGACCTGATCCTGGCGATGGAGGATGTCGATCTCGATACGCCAACCCAGAACCGCATCCTGCGGATCTTTGCGCCGATGCGCGCGCAGATCGTCGACCTCTGAACCGGGGCGTCGAGCGCAGCCCTCAGAGTATCGGTGCGAGGCCGGCGCCGAAGGCGGTGAGGATGCGGGTGGACAGCGACTTGCCGCCGGTCTGCACCTCGGGAAAATCGCCTACCGCCTCGTAGCAGTCGCTGAAACCGGGTGCCGTGTAGGGGAGCGGCTCGCAGCCGGGTTTGATGTCCCAGCTGGTCGCATAGCGCCACGGCCAGAAGTCGAACAGCGGCAGTTTCTCGGAGACCTTGCCCAGCGAGTAGTTCAGACCTGAAAGCACCGGCGGCTTGGGCCGCGGGGCGATAGTCCAGGCGTTGCGCGGCTGGATGTCGATCAGGATGTTCTCGCGCAGACGCCGGGCGAAGGTCGGGTCGCGCACCAGGACGAAGCTCTCGGTGTTCAGCCAGTCCGAGCGCGGATCGAAATTGTGCGTGCCGACCAGGGCCAGGTCCTCATCAATGACCAGGGACTTGGCGTGCATGCCGACGCGCAGGCCAGCGTGGCGCAGCGGCATCGGGCCGCGGCGCGCCGCCGAGCCGGGCGAGGAGCCGAACATCCGTCGCGACTCGGTGGCATAGGCGCCCATCACCTCGCCATCGATCGGCCGCGCCGCCGACAGGTCGATCGGCGCCTCCTCGGGAAACGGCTTGTATTCGTGGATGCGGAAGCCGAACTCGCGCAGATAGCGGCGCTTGTACTTGTGCGACAGCGCGTACACCGGAAAGGCATCGGTCGAGGCAAGGCTATTGGTCGAGATGGTCACCGTCGGCGGCGTCGGCCGGTCGCGCAGCGCGCGGAACTGCCGCCGCGCCTCGCGCGAGAGCACCAGATAGGGGGTCTGCAGCAGGATGCTCTCGTCGGCCTCGTCGAGCAGGCCGCGCAGGCTCTCCGACAGCGCGCGCTCTTCCTGGCTGTTGCGCTCAAGCGGCTTGTTAGGAAGGTCGGAGTAGAACTCGACGGCGCCGACCTGCAATCCCGGATCGAGCAGGCGCTGGGCGACCACGATCCGGCTGTCGGCCATCGCTGACAGCTCGAGCATGCGATCGCCGCGGGCAACCTTGCCGAAGTCCAGCGGCAGGGAGGATTCGCGGCGCAGGATGCTTTCGACGTCGCGCAGGGCGGCGATCGGCACCGCCAGCCGGTGCCGCCAGAAGGCGTCGAAGCTGTCCTGCATGGCGCGCGCTGCGGGCCCCATCAGCAGCAGGTCGCGGTCGCGGTAGTTGAAGCCCGGGTCCCAGTCAAAATAGCGGTTCTGGATGTTGCGCCCGCCAGTGATCGCCAGCATGCCGTCGACCGCAAGCAGCTTGTTGTGCATGCGCTGGTTGAAGCGGGTGAAGCAGCACAGAATGCCGGCAACGAACTGCAGGCGTCCGGTTTCCGCCTCGCCGAAGGTCGGGTTGTACAGGCGTATCTCCAGGTTGCGGTGGACCAGGGCAAGCTGGGCCAGCCGGCGTGGGTCGTCGGTGGAGAACAGCTGGTCGACCAGCACCCGCACCTGCACCCCGCGTCGGGCAGCGGCGATCAGCTCGCGCATCAGCAGGATGCCGGCGTCATCCTCGGTGTACAGATAGGTCTGCAGGTCGATCCGCTGGCGTGCGCTGCGGATCAGGTGGATCCGCGCGAGCAGCGCATCCTGGCCCCATTCGAGCAGGTGCAGCTGGTGCCGCGGCGGCGCGCTGTCGGCGAGCGCTGCGGCCTGCTCACGCAGCGGCGAGTCGAGCGCGCAGCGATCCTCGCGCTGGCAGTCGACGCTGGCGTCCTGGCGCATCTGCACGTCGTGCTGGGCGCGGCGGATCTCCTGCCGGCTCGGCATGCAGGCGCTGAGCGCGAGCGCGAGCAGGGCAAGGCACAGCCCGCGCAGGGTACGCGATGGCCGCAGGCTTCGCTGTCCGCCGACAGCGTGGTGGGCAGTGCGGCGACCCATCCCAGCCCTCAGGAAGCCGGACCCGCGCTGTCCTCGCGCAGGCGGAAGCGCAGCGCCAGTTTGACCTTGTCGGAGACCGCCCAGCGTCGCGCGTCCATGCCGAACTCGCTGCGCTGCACCTCGCCCTGGGCCTCGACCGGGCAGTCCAGCCCGGGCCGCGCGCAGTCGGCAGGCTGCAGGGCGAAGCTCGCCGGCTGGGTCACTCCACGCAGACTGAGCAGGCCGTGCAGCTCACCGCCGTCGCGCAGCAGGTCGGTTGATGCGTCCAGCGCCTCGAAGGAAATCCACGGATGGCGCTGGACGTCGAAGAACTCCGCCGACTGCGCCCAGGCGGCGTGATCGGGGTTGGGCATCGACAGACTTTGCGCGGCGATCTTGACCCGCACGTCGAAGCGACCCGGCGCCGGATGCGTGATGCTGCCCTGGATGTACTCGAAGTGGCCTTCGAGTCTGCGCACCCAGACCACGCGCAGGGAGAACTCGGCGCGCGACAGGGCCGGGTCGATCAGGCCGAGCAGCTCAGCGCCCCGCGCCGGCATGCTGGCAAGGCTCGCGCCGAGCAGGACGATGCATAACCATCCTCTTGCGCGAACTACGGCCACCAGAACGCGACCATGCGCGCGCAGCCCGGCTCGACCGGCCCCTCGGCCGGCAGTTCCAGTTCGACGATGCCGGCCGGCGGCATGCCGCGGTGGTCACCGCTCTGCCCGGTCGCCAGCAGGGCGACCACGCTCTCGAAGCCCGGATTGTGGCCGACCATCAGCAGGGAGCCGGCATCGCGGTGGCGCTCGATCAGGGCCATCAGGGTGCCGGGCGCGGCCTCGTAGATATCGGCCTCCTCGCGGGTGTCGATGAAGCCGACCTTGTCGAGCACCCGGGACAGGGTCTGCCGGGTGCGCTCGGCAGGCGAGCAGAGCACCCGCGCCGGCGCGCCACGCCCGGCGAGCCAGACCGCGGCGGACTCGGCCTCGGCCTCGCCAGTGGCCGACAGCGGGCGTTCGATGTCGGCCTGGCCGGGACTGGCCGGTTCAGCGTGGGCGTGGCGCAGCAGGGTGACTCGGAGTGGTTGGGTCATGGCTGGGGGTCCGCGATGGGCTGGATGCTGATCTGGTTGCGCGTCCAGCTGCCATTGAGCGGCGCCGGCAGGTTGATGCTGGTCGACAGGGTCGCCCGGTTGTTCGCACTGTATTGGATGTTGAGGGAACCCGCGGCCTTGGGTGCGTCCTGCGAGTCGGCGTACCAGGGGCAGGCAGGGCAGTGAGCGCTGTAGTCGAACAGGTTGACCGTGCCGCTGCTGGCGTTCGACTTGTCGCCGACCACCCAGCGCGGGGCGCCGTTGGCATCGAAGATGTAGCTGGCGAAGAACTCGAAGTCGCTGGCGCCAATGTCCAGGCTCTCGATCGCCACGCCCCAGCCATCCTCGGCCGGATTGAACCAGGCCTGGGTGTGATTGGGGTTGGCAAACGGCAGGCCTTGGGTGGCGTCCATGCGCTCGGCGCCCTGCCTGCCATCGTCAAACTGCCAAGCCAGCATCAGGCTGTCGGCATCGAGCTGGGCGACCCAGGCCCGACCGACCACCTCGCTCTGGGTGGCGAAGCCGCTCGGCGCCGCCGCGTTGCTGACCCGGGTCAGCGGCACTTCGCCGGCCTGCGCGTTGACCGCGCCGGCCACCAGGTACCAGGCCGAGCTGGCATCACCCAGCGCGGTATACCAGAGCCCGCCGAAGAACTGCTGGCTGTTGCCGATGTCGTAGAAATAGCCGTTCAGGCCATTGCCCGGGCGGCTGCCGTTGAAGTACAGGCCGCGACGCGGACTGGCCACCGGTGCCGCCAGCGCCGGGCAGCTGGTCACCGTGTTGCACGAGGCTGCCACGCTGCTGTCAAGCACCGTGTTAAGTGCGAAGCTGTGCCGTTGCGGATCGCTGCTGGCGACGTAGTCGACCATGATCGGGCTGCCGCAGGCAGCGTCGCGGGCTACCTCGAAGGGCAGGTTGACGACCTGCTGCTGGCTGGTGGCAAGTCCGGCCAGCGACTGCGCGGCCTGCGGCAATACGATCGACTGACTGAGTTCGGGCTGAGCATCCGGCGCGTAGCCGCAATAGCTGCGCTGCGCGGCGACGCTACCGCTGGCGGTGCAGGCAAAGTTGAATGGGTCGTTGCCGGCCGTATCGACCAGTCCCAAGGTGGCCGAACCGCCGGCCAGCGGGTCGGCGCTCAGATATTGGTAGACCACCTGGCCGCTCTGCTCGTAGACCAGGGCCTGGAAACTGAAGTTGCCGTTCGGCTGGCCACCGTTCCACTGCTGCATGCCGTTCCACTGGAACACGTGACAGCCCTGAGCGCCGCCGACTTCGGCCGCGCGCGGGCAGCTGGCGAAGTAGCGGTAGCGCAGGCCGGCGCCGCTGCCGTCGCCGACCACCAGGTCGTCATGCAGCACGCGCAGCTGCGGGCCGAACGAGCCATCGTCGAAGTTGCCATTGCAATCGTTGAGGAACTGCCCGCCCAGCTCGCGGTTGTCGAAGGCCACATAGCCATTGGTCGACATCACCGCGCTGGTGTAGCGCTGGCCATAGAGCAGGACACCCTGGCCGCCGAGCGCGATCGGATCACGGGTGCGCGCATCATCGTCGTCACCGAAGCCGTTTCCTTCGGCATCGAATGTGGCAAGCGCCGGCACCGCATTGGCGCCGCTGGCGATATCGACCAAGGCATACGGGCAGCTGCCGGCATTGGCGGTTCCGGCATAGCCGAAGGTGTTGGGGCCCAGCTCCAGCGCGCCGCCGGCCGCGGCATTGGCAGCGAACAGGGCGTGCCCGGAGGCGAGCAGGCCATCACCCGCGTTCTGCAGGCGTACCGGCAGGCTCCAGCGCTCGCCTGGATCGATGTTGGCGTCGTTGTCTCCGCACAGCTGGGTCGGCGCGCCGGCGCTGCTGGCGACGATCTGCGGTCCGCGAACGGTGAGGGTTCGCGAGGCGGCACCGCTGGTGCCCTGCGCGTCCTGCGCACGCACGCTGACCTGCAGGCTGACCCGGCGCGGCACGCTGATGCTGATGCTGGGCCCGACGCCGCGACGCTCGAAGGCGCCGTCGCCATCGACGTCCCAGTCGTAGCTGTAGGGTGCGCTGCCGCCGCTGGCCGTGGCGGTAAGGGTCAGAGCGCTGCCGCTTTCCGGCGGCGTGGTGAAGGCCGGCGAGTCCAGCGCAAGGCTCAGGCCCGCGGCGGAGTCGCGGCCGTCGATGGCCAGCGGCGCCGTGCCCAGCGGGTCAAGGTAATCGCGCATTCGGGTGGCGGCAGTACCCAGACCGTCCCAGGCGTGGAACAGGCCACCATACTCATCGTTAAGACCGGCGGCACTGACTCCGCAGAACGAGGCGCCGCCGGAGAGCACGCCGACCAGCCGGCGATCGGCATTGAACAGTGGCGAGCCCGAGGAGCCCGGCTCGGTCACGCTGGGCGGGATCGAGCTCGGGGTCGGCAGCATATTGGCCAGGATCGGCGGGGTCGGATCCCAGTTGGCGCGGAAATGCACATTGCTGGCCTGGCTGATGTCGCCCAGCAGCAGGGGCGACTCGACGAAGGTGATGCGCTTTTCGTGGCCGCGCGGATGGTGAATCGAGGCGCACAGGCCGCTGGTTCCGGCATCGCTGGACGGCGGGCTGCAGGTCTGCGGCGGCTGGCGCCGGTCCCAGCCGGCCCAGTACAGATCGAAGTCGTTCACCGCCGGCGGCGTGGCCAGCTCGATCAGGGTCCAGTCGGAGCGCGTATCGGCGCCGCCGCCGCCATCGAACGGGCTGTTGGTGGCGGCAAGGAAGCGCAGGCCCTGCGAGGTGCGCGAGGACGGCCGCGCCAGCGGCTGGCCGCTGGCCGCCGAGCCGGGGATCCGGCAGCTGGAGGATTCATAGCGCCAGTAAACCACCGAGGTGGCGGCGACCGACTGCGAGGTGGCCCCGCAGTGGGTGGCGGTGGCGAACAGCATGCGCTGGTCGTTGGCGGTGTTGTTGATCAAGGCGCCGGAACACAGCCCGGTGCCGCCGACCACGATGGCGCCTGCGGCGCGCCGCGGCTGGTTCCAGGCATCACTGCTGGCAAGGCAGGCTACGTCGGTATTGCACGAGCCGGACTTGCAGGCCTTGGAGACGCTGCCGAAGCCGCGATAGCCGTGGGCGATCTGCTGCAGGGACAGGTCCAGCTGGGGCGAGGCCCCAGGCGCCAGGGTGACCCGCAGCAGGGCCTTGTCGGCCATCAGCACCGGGGTCCAGAGCTGGCCGTGGTCGAGCCGGTCCGCGGCGCTGTACGGGCCGAGCCGGTCGTCTGCGCCGATCGCGTGGATCTCCAGAACGGCGCCCTTGGGCAGCTCGAAGCGGTCAAAGCCAAAGCTAAGGTGGGCGGCATCGGCGGCCTTGATTGCCAACTCCCAGCGCCAGCGCCCAGCCTCGTCGCGGGTCCAGGTGCCCGCCGCTGCGGACTTGAGCCCGACCTCGTGGGCCACCGCGATGCGCCACGGCCGGCCGCTGATCTTGTCGGTGATCGCATCCTCGGCGGCCAGCTTGTCCAGGGCCAGCGGCGGGAAGCTCAGCTGCTCGGCATTCTCGAAGGCCTGGGCCAGCTCGGCGGGGTCATCGCCGGCAGCGGCCGGAAGGGAAGTAAGACAGGCCAGCAAGGCCAGCAGGGCGGCGCGCGCAAACATGGGGTCGTCCTCGTTCTGCGAAGAAGCAGGCGTCTTGCGCAATGGCCGCAACGCGGAGCGACCAGTTCGGCACAAGCAACCTTGTGGCCCGATGATAGTCCACAACGGCCCGCCGTCACGTTCATCCCCGGTCCAGCGTCGCGGGAGACACCGGCGCTGCGCCGGACTGTCATCGCATGGGACACTTGCTGCATGTTCGACGCCCACGACCTTGCCGTGCTGGTGCGCTCCGGCGCGCCGCTGATCGTTATCGAAACCCATGAAGAAGGCCCGCTGGAGGACGCCTTCCGGCGCGTCGTTGGCGAGCTGTTCCGGCCGCTGTTCCGCTGGAGCATCACCGATGGCCTGGCCCGGCTCGACCTTGACGACGACGCCACGCCGCCCTGCAACGACAGCTCGCAGGCGCTGGAATACCTGCATCGCTTCGAGCAGCGCGCGCTGTGGCTGCTGTTCGACTTCCCGCCCTACCTGCGCTACGCCAGCAACCTGCGCCGCCTGCGCGAGGTGGCCATGGGCCAGTCGCGCGAGCGGCAGTCGGTGGTGCTGGTCGGGGCGAAGATCGAGGTGCCCGACGAGCTGGCCGACCTGGTTACCCGTTTCGAGATGCGCCTGCCCGACGAGGCCGCGCTCGCGCGCCTGCTGCGCGAGGAGGCCTTTGCCTATTCACGCGAGCACGGTGGCCGTCGGGTCGAGGTCGACAGCGCCGCGCAGCGTGCCCTGGTCCGCCACCTGCTCGGGCTGTCCCTGGTCGATGCGCGCAAGATCGTCCGCCAGCTGGTACATGAGGACGGGCGGATCTCGGCCGATGACGTGCGCCAGGCGCAGCAGCACAAGTTCAAGCTGCTCGGCCGCGATGGCGTGCTGCACTTCGAGCCGGATAGCGGCGCCTTCGAGGACGTCGCCGGGCTGTCCCAGCTCAAGCGCTGGATCGGCCAGCGGCGGGTGATCTTCGTCGAGGATCGCGCGCCCAAGGGCCTGGACCCGCCGCGCGGCGTGCTCCTGCTCGGCGTGCAGGGCTGCGGCAAGAGCCTGGCCGCCAAGGCGGTTGCCGGCGGCTTCGGCGTGCCCCTGCTGCGCCTTGATTTCGGCGCGATCTACAACAAGTACCACGGCGAGACCGAGCGCAACCTGCGCGAGGCGCTGAAGACCGCCGAGGCGATGGCGCCCTGCGTGCTCTGGTGCGACGAGATCGAGAAGGGCCTGGCGACCTCGAACAGCGACGACGGCGTCTCACGCCGGGTGCTGGGCTCCCTGCTGACCTGGATGAGCGAGCGCAAGCGCCCGGTGTTCCTGATCGCCACCGCCAACGACGTCAGCCAGCTGCCGCCCGAATTCCTGCGCAAGGGGCGCTTCGACGAGATCTTCTTCGTCGACCTGCCGAATGCCGAAGCCCGCGCCGAGGCGCTGCGCATCCATCTCGTCCGCCGCGACCTGCCGGTGGAACGCTATGCGATGGACGCGCTGGTCAGCGCCAGCGAGGGCTTCTCCGGCGCCGAGATCGAGCAGGCCATCGTCTCCGCCCTGTACGAGGCGCACGGCGAGGGTCGCCAACTCGACCAGGCGCATCTGCTTGGCGCCCTCCGGGCCACCCGCCCGCTGTCGGTGCTGATGGCGGAAAAGGTCCAGGCCCTGCGCGACTGGGCCCGCGAGCGCTGCGTGCCGGCGGACTGAGCCGGCGCCCGATAACACATCGCTCCACCCGAGCATTGCGGATACGCCGGGCGCGCCCTGCAAGGCGCTGCCCGGCCGCAGCCGGGGTCAGGCGTTGGCGACCTTTTCCTGCTGCTTGAGCATTCCCGACAGCCCGCCCTGCAGGGCATAGACATCGGTGTAGCCGAGCCGGGTCAGGATGAAGGCGGCCGCCGCGCTGCGCTCGCCGGTGTTGCAGTAGACGACAAACTTCTGCCGCCGGTCGTAGCGCTCGGCGGCCTCCTCGCGGAGGATCGACAGCGGGATGTTCAACGAATCCTTGATCGCCCGCTGGGCGTGTTCGGCAGGCAGCCGCACGTCGACCACCACGGCGCCCTGGCGGGCCAGGATCGAGGCCTGGCCGGGGCTGAGCCATTCCACCACCGGCGGCTTCAGCACTTCTTCGAAAGCCTTGCGCGCCAGGCGCATCAGCCGGCCGTCCTGCATCATCTTCACCGTCGCATTGCGGCTGGTGTTGGACAGCAGGGCGTCCTCGCCGAAGCAGTCACCGCGGACCAGATAGGCGACCACGGTCTCGGCACCGTCGAGAAACTTCGATACCGACGAAGCGCCGTCCTTGATCACGTAGAAGTAGTCGCCGCTGTCCCCCTCGCGGATCACCGCCTCGCCGGCGCGCACGCTGATCTCCTCGAAGCTTTGGAACATGCGCTCGATGTTGCCGGTCGGCAGCTTGTGGAAGGCGCGACTCTGCAGCAGGCGGAACACCCAGCGGTTGCCCTCCGGGCTGGAATCGAAGTGCTTGAAGTTCTCGCTGCGCGAGAGCTGGTCCCAGGCAATGACCTTCTCGGTGTAGCGACGATCCATGCGCAGCACGCGGGCGCTGGGGGATGTCACCCGGGCAGTGAAACGGCGCGGCTGCGAGTCGCCGATGGCGTAACGTCCCTGCAACGAGCTGGCATTGAACTGCTTGCTGCGACCATCCGGATAGGCACCCTCGACGATGCCCTCGAGCACGTAGAAGGTGTCACCGTCGATGTCGCCGGCGCGGAACAGCTCCTCACCCTTGAGGTACTCGTTCACCGCCGCCTCGCCGGCCAGCTGCTCGCGGGTTTCCGGGCGCAGGCTGTCGAGCGGATACAGCTTGGCCAGGTCGGCCGATTCGATGGTCATGCAGCGCTGCCCCCAGTGGTTTGCCGGCCAGTCTAGCCGCAGCGCGCCTGCTTGCAACGCATCCCGCGCTCAACCGGCGAGCAGGGCCTCGGCCTGCTGCTGGCGCAGCTCGAGGATTTCGTCGAGCTGCACACCGATCTGCTCGGGCGCTGCATCGACCCCGGCACGCTGCAGCAGCCCGGCCAGCGCCAGCAGCTCGTGCTCCGCCGGCAGGCCGGCAAAGCGCAGGCGGAAGGTGCGGCTGAGCACGGCCAGCACGCGCAGCGGCAGCGGCGACTCGGCCAGCGGATCGTAGAGCAGGTGATCGAGCTGGCGCAGCGCACGCACGGTGTCGCTGGGCAGGCCCCAGTGGGCGAGCAGCAGCGAACCGGTGATGTGTCGGGTGGTGCCGAGCCGGCGCAGCTCCTCGCGGCGCAGCGCGGCCTCGTCAAGATGCGGATCGACCTCACGAAGCAGATTCGACAGCTGCGGGCCTGCGCGCTGGGCCAGCACCTGCAGGCCAAGTTCATGGAACAGGCCCAGCAGGCGCAGCTCCTCGCCATCGACCGCCGGCCGCGCGTCGCGCAGCAGCTCGGCCAGCGCGTGGCCGGTGGCAAGGGCCCGGGTCCAGAAGCCGAGCAGGCTGAACTCAGGACAGTCGCGCGGCTGCAGACTCTGCCGCGCGACCAGCACGCTGGCGACACGGATCAGCTCGTTCAGCCCGAGCACCCGGCCGATGGCGTCCTTCAGGTCGCGCACCCGCCGCGCGCCATAGAAGGCGCTGCTGGCAAGGCCGAGAATCTTGGCCGAGAGCGCCGGATCGGTGGCGACCACTTCGACCACGTCGTCGATCGAGGCGCCCTCCATGTAGCGCAGGGCGATCAGGGCGCGACAGGTCTGCGGCGCAGGGGGCAGCTGCTCGATCTCCTGCGCGCTGCCGCGACGGGCATCGAAACCCGCCGCCAGCGCATCGGCGCGCAGTTGGGTCGGCGTGCACTGGAACCAGCGCTGGCACTGCCGGGACATCAGGTCGACGCTGCCGAAGCCGAGCCGGCCGGCGATCTCGTCCAGCGGCGTGTCGCTGCCGAGCAGCTCCTGCAGCAGGCGCTCGCGGCGCACGCTGTCGAGCAGGGACTCGAAGTCGCTACCCTCAAGTCGCAGCTGGTTGGCCAGCGCAACGGCCGACAGACCGAGCTCGGCGGCGACCAGGGCCGGATCAAGACTGGCTGCGGCGCCCTGTTCGGCAAGTACCTGAAGCACCCTGCGCGACGCGCTGCTGGCTTCACCGCGACGGGCCAAGGCCAGCTCCAGCTCACCGCGCAAGGTGTCGCGCAGCGCCGGCTGCTGGCTGCGCGCGGGACGATCGAGCGCGGCGGCCGGCAGCACCAGCACCAACCGTTGCCCGACCGACTCCACGCCGACCCCGAACAGGTCGTTCCACTCGGGCGCCGGATCCTCACCCGCGGGACAGCGGATCACCGCACCGTCGAGCACATCGCCAAGCGACTGGCGCAACAGGCGCAGCAGGGCAGCCAGGGTCAGATCCTCGGCGAACTGGCGGGTGGCAACGCGACCCACCGGGCCAGCAAAGCCCAGTGCCACCTGCTGCTCGCCGATACCGATCTCCAGCCGGGTCTCGCCGAGCTGGATCAGGGGCCAGTAGCGGTGCAGGTCGATCAGCAGCTCACGCAGGTCCTGAGCTGCGAGCAGAAACAGGCCGAGCCGGCCGAGTGACTGCAGCGGCATGCCATGGGCCAGCTGCAGGGCCGAGCCGGCGCCGCCCAGATGACTGCGCGTGGTCTCCAGCAGCAGGGCCAGGCGCGCCGGATCGAGGCCGGCGTGGCAGGCAAGCCCGAGGTCGGTGATGCCCAACGCATTGCGCAGTCGCGCGGCAAAGCCGGGGTCGTCCTCGGCCAGCGCCGCGATCGGCGCCAGCAGGATCGAGCTGTTGTTGCTGGAACTGGTATCACTGCCCACGAAGGCTCCCACCTGCCATGCCTGCCGCGGATTGTGTCACGCCCCGCGGCCCGTGGCGCCGGGCCGCGAGAGGCTGCAGGCAAGCCGCTCAGCCGGCCGGCTTGCCGTCGCTATCCATGATGGTCACGCTGCCAAGGCCGAGCTCGCGGATCGGCTGCTCGATGGTCTTGAGGTCGCCGACCACGACCCAGGTCAGGGCCTCGGGACGGATCGTCGCCGCCGCCGCGCGCACCGCTTCCAGCGACAGGCTTTCGGTGCGCTGTTTGTAGACCTCGACATAGTTGTCGGGGCGCTCGTAGCGCAGGATGCTGCCGATCTGGTTCATCACCGAGCCCGCGGTTTCATAGGCCCCGGGCAGCGAGCGCACGTTGCTGAGCTTGATCTTGTCCGCCTCGGCGGCTTCGATCGCGGCACTGCCGCTGGCAAAGCCGCTGATCACGCTCTTCAGCTCGGCGAGTGACTCCACCGTCTTGTCGGTCTGCACCGGCGCGAAGGCCACCCACGGGCGCTGGCCCAGCGCGCCCTGGGTGAAGCTGTAGGAACCATAGGCCCACTGCTTCTCCTCACGAAGCTTCATGTTCAGACGCGAGCTGAACTCACCGCCGAGCACGCCGTTGGCGATGTCGAAGTCGAGCGCCGTGTCGGCCTTGGTCGAGGGCACCAGCTGGCCAACGAAGATGTTGGCCTGGGTGGCGCCGGGCTGGTCGACCAGGTACACACGGCTGGCCGTTGGCACGGCGACCTTGGCGATCTCCGGCACCTCCAGCTTTTCGGCCGGGGCCTTCCAGTCGGCAAGGCGCTGCTCCAGCAGCGGAATGATCTCCTTCAGCGTGGTGTCGCCAACGATCACCAGGGTGGCGTTGTCCGGGCGGATGAAGTCGGCGTGGAAGTCGACCAGCTCGTCGCGGGTCAGCGCGCCGATTGACGCCTCAGTGCCGCTGCCGGAGAAAGGCATCGCGTAGCTGTGGCCGTCCCCGTACAGCAGGGGCGGCAGCAGACGCAGGGCCAGCGAGTTGGGTCGGGTCTTCTCCTGCTTGATGCCGGCGATCCAGGTCGCGCGGACGCGGTCGATCTCGGACTCCGGGAAGGTCGGTCGGCGCACCATGTCGGCGAACAGATCGAGCGAGGGGCCGAGGTTTTCCTTGAGTGCCGAGACATAGACCTCGGCGCCGTCGAGATCGGCGCCGCTGCCGTATTGCATGCCCAGCGAGTCAGCGCGCCGCGACAGACCGATCGCGTCGTACGCGCCGGCGCCCTCGTCGAGCATCGACATGGTGAAGCTGGAGGTGCCGAGCTTGCGCCCGACATCGGCCGCATAGCCGCCGCGGAACTCCATGTTCAGCTGCACCACCGGCACCTCATGGCGCTCGGCGAGCACGACCGGGATGCCGTTGGACAGGGTGGCCCGCTGCAGGTCCGGGAAGCTCAGGTCCGGGAAGCTCTCGGTCACCGGCACACCGGCGCTGCGGTCGACATCGCTCTTGACCACGCTGAACTTCGGATCCGGGGTCAGCAGACGCTCGCTGCCGGTGTCCTCGCTGCGGGTCGGGAAGGGCTTTTCAGGCTGAGCGCCCAGCGCTTCTTCGGCGGGCTGGATGATCAGGGTGTGGTCGCCACCGCCCAGCCACTGCTTGGCGCTGCTGGTCAGCACGGCGGGCGTTGCCGCCTGCATGGTCGCCAGCTCGTCCTCGAAGCAATCGGGCTTGCTGGTGAACACCTGACAGCTGGCCAGCACGTCGGACTTGCCGCCGAAGCCGCCGACCCGCTCGATGCCGCGCAGGAAGCCGGCCTTGATCACCGTGCGCGCCTGCTCCAGCTCCTCGGCGGTGGGCCCGTCCTGGCGGAAGCGGGCGATCTCCTCGTCGAGGATCTTCTCGACCTTGGCGACGTCGACGCCCTCCTTGATCGTGGTGATGATCATGAAGTTGCCGGACAGCTGGTTCGACCACTGGAAGACATTGACGTTGTCGGCCAGCTTCTCCTTGAGCACCAGCCGCTCGGACAGCCGCGAGCTCTTGCCGCCGCCGAGGATCTGCGCAACCAGATCAAGCCGGGTGGCCTCCTGGCTGCCGGTCTGCGCAGTGTTCCAGGCGCGGTAGATGCGGGTCTGCGGGACCCGGTCGCCGAGCACCTGGCGGGTTCGCTCGCTGCGCTCGGGAATCATCGTCGGCAGCCGCGGCACGCTGGCCGAGGCCGGAATGTCGCCAAAGTAGCGGGTGACCTTGGCCTTGGCGGTCTGCACATCGATGTCGCCAGCCAGCACCAGCACCGCGTTGTTCGGGCCGTACCAGGTGCGGAACCACTGCCTGACGTCGTCCAGGCTGGCGGCGTCCAGATCCTCCATCAGCCCGATCACCGGCCAGCTGTAGGGATGGCCTTCGGGATACAGGTTGCGGAACAGCTCGGTGAACACGCGGCGGCCGTAGGGCTGGTTCTCGCCCTGACGCTTCTCGTTCTGCACCACACCGCGCTGCTCGTCGAGCAGGCCCTGGTCGATCGCGCCAAGCAGGTGGCCCATGCGATCCGACTCCATCCACAGCGCCATGTCGACGGCCGTGGTCGGCACATTCTGGAAGTAGTTGGTGCGATCAAAATTGGTGGTGCCGTTCTGCTCGGTGGCACCGACCTTTTCGAACGGCTCGAAGAACTCGCCCTTGAAGTTCTCCGAGCCCTGGAACATCAGGTGCTCGAAAAGATGGGCGAAGCCGGTCTTGCCCGGCTGCTCGTCCTTGGAGCCGACGTGGTACCAGAGGTTCACCGCAACGATCGGCGCCTTGCGGTCCTCGTGGACCAGCACGGTCAGGCCATTGGGCAGGGTGAACGACTCGACCGGGATGCTGACCTCGGTCTTGGCCTGCAAGGCGGTCGAGATACCAAGCGCCAGCAGGCTGGCGCCAAGGGCGCGGGTCAGAGGCTTCATGTCGTGCTCCAGATAGGAATTGCGGAGAAGGCGGCGCAGCCCGGCTGCGGCCGAAGCGGCCGATGCTAAGCGACCCGGGTCTCAGCGCCCTGTGCCATAAGGCCCGGTATCGCGGCCGAGTCATGAAGCACGGGTGAAGGCGGGCCGACTACGGCTGCGGCAATGCGCATTCTTGCCGTTCGCAGAGCAGGCCAGCGAGCAGTTGTGGGAGCGGATCGAATCCGCGACCGCAGCGCGACAGGCTTGCCACTGACTGCGGCCAGGCCGAGGCGTCGCGGTCGCGGATACGATCCGCTCCCACAGAAAGCCGGCGCCATGGAGGGGCCTCGACGAGCGGCAAACATGCGCCGGGAGCAGGCATTCCCCGGCTGCCGGTCAGCCCCGCCGCAGCGCAAGCAGCAGCGCCACCACACATACCGCTGCGCTGATAGCGAAGGCCGAAAGCCCGCCGCGCCAGTCGAAGGCGATGCCGGCAAGCAGGGCGCCGAGCACGCCGCCGAGGCCGGAGCTGAATCCGTACAGCAGGCTCTGTCCGTGCTGGGCAAGGCGGCCGGGGAAGAACTGGCCGATGCGCTGCATGGTCGCGGCGTGGAAGGCGCCAAAGCTGAGCGCGTGGATCAGCTGCGCAAGCAACATGAGCATGAAGGATCCAGGAAAGCTGGCGACGATCAGCCAGCGCAGCGCGGTGACGCCAACGCAGAGCGCGATCACCGACTGCGCCGACCAGCTGCCGAAGAGCCGGCTCATGGCCAGGAACATGCCGATCTCGGCCAGCACGCCGGCGCCCCAGAGCAGGCCGATGGCCTGGCCGGCGTGGCCATGCTGGCCAAGGTGCAGCGTATAGAACACGTAGAAGGGACCGAAGCTGAGCTGCATCAGAAAGGCAACCAGCAGGAATCGGCGCACTTCGGCCCTTGCCAGCACCTCACGCAGTTGCAGCGACGGCCCGGTATCGGCCTGCAGCACGACCGGCGCCCGCCCGCTGAGCAGATGCGTGCTGAGGCCCACCAGCAGCAGCAGGGGCAGCATCAGCGCCGGCAGCCAGTCGCCGCCCAGCCAGTCGAGCAAGGGCCCGTAGCCGGATGCCACCAAAACGAAGCCGACCGAGCCCCAGACCCGCACCCGTGCATAGCGTTCGCGCTGGTTGTCCAGGCGGGCCAGGGCCAGGGCCTCGAACTGCGGCATGATCGCGTTGGCGAAGAAGCTGAACACCGCCATGGTCAGCAGCAGGCCGGTCAGCGAGTCGAACAGAAGAAAGCCACTGAAGCCCGCCGCGCTGGCCCAGGCCCCGGCGCGCAGCCAGTGCAGCGGCTCGGCCGCCCGGCCACAACCCCAGGACCACAGCGGCGGCGCCAGCACCCGGGTGGCGTACCACAGCGCCATCACCATGCTTGCCGCCAGCGCCCCGTGCCCGCTCTCCACCACCCAGCGGCCGAAGTACGGCGACAGCGCCCCGACCGCGGCGTAGTACCAGAAGTAGAAGCTGGAAAGTCGCCAGGATGGCTGCGCGATGTGCATCAGCCATTATCGCCCGCGGCGTGCTGCTGGAACGGAGCTGGGAGGGCGTGGCAGGGAGCGCTCTGGCGCACATTTTCCGTTCGCCGAGGCGCATCCATTGCGCCGACTTTGTGTCGGAGCGGATCGTATCCGCGACCGCAGCGCTGCAGGCTTGCCATTGACTGCGGTCAGATCGGAGCTTCGCGGTCGCGGATGTGATCCGCTCCCACAACAGCTCGCCGACCTGCACTGGCGCACGGCAAATTTGCGCCCGGCAAGGTCGCTGCGTGCCGCGCCGCTATGGCGGGTCTGCGCTGGTTTCGCAGGGTGCGCTGCCGGCCGGGCGGGTGAGCCGGACCAGGCTCGCCTCGCCGGCGGGCCAGCCGGCTTCGCTAGGTGTCCAGGTCAGGGTCGCGGTATCGCAGCCGCTGAGCCTGCGGCGCCTCGACAACGAAGCCTGGCTTGATGTGGGAGCGGATCGTATCCGCGACCGCAGCGCTGCAGGCTTGCCACGGACTGCGGTCAGACTGAGGCTCCGCGGTCGCGGATGCGATCCGCTCCCACAACAACTCGCCGACCTGCACTGGCGCACGGCAAATTTGCGCCCGGCGCGGTCGCTGCGTGTCGCGCCGCTATGGCCGGTCTGCGCTGGTTTCGCAGGGTGCGCTGCCGGCCGGGCGGGTGAGCCGGACCAGGCTCGCCTCGCCGGCGGGCCAGCCGGCTTCGCTAGGTGTCCAGCTCAGGGACGCGGTATCGCAGCCGGAGAAGCGCAATTCGACCTCGCCCCAGGCTGGCGTGTCCACAGCGGCGGGGTCGAAGTCGACGCCGAAACGTGTGCCGCGCGGGCGCAGGGCCTCGAAGCGCCACACACCCGGTTCCAGCGCGGCGCGCGGCGGGCCGAGCAGCCAGGCGGGATTGCCTGCGGGGTCGTAGGTGTACCAGACCAGGGTGCCCTGCCCCTCGACGTCAACCAGGAACTGCAGACCCTCGCCAGCGGCATCGCCACCGCGATACCAGCTGCCGCTGTGCTGACTGCCGGGATGCGCGGGCACCGGCGGCGAGGCGGAGACGCAGTGTTCGGGCATGACCGCGTTGGCATTGATCTGCCTCAGGCTGCGCTCGCCACGCTCGCCGGCCTTGCCGCGATAGCGCAGGGTGCCCTGGCCAAGGATCGACTGTGCGGCGCAGCCATCGAAGGCCAGGGTGAACTCGCCCCAGGGCCGATACTCGACGCTCTCCGGGTCAAAGGCGCCGAAGGTTGCGCCGCGGGTTTCAAAGGCCTCGGCGACGTGGATGCCGTCCGCGGCGATGCGGCCGATGCCGGCGATCCAGCGCTGCTCGCCCGCATCGCCCGCGCCCGGATAGGTGTACCAGGTCACCGCCGCGTCGACGCCGTTCTCCAGCACCTCGACCACCCAGCCTTCGCCGTCGAAGGCGGGGTCGAACCAGGCGCCGGAGTGGAAACGATTGGTGTAGTCGATCTGCAGGTTGCGCGGACGGATGCGCGAGTCGAGCGGCGCCACCTGGTAGCCCGGATCGAAGCGGCACTGCGCGGGCGCGGCGGCCTCTTCGCAGCGCGCGTCGAGGGCTTGCGGCGTAGGCGCGTCGGCACCGTCGATCCAGTCCTGCAGGGCGGCCAGGCCGCTGGCCAGCTCGGCGACGTCGAACTGGCAGTGGCCGGGGGAGGCTTCGCGGACGAAGGCGCTGACTGGCGCGCGGCTGCCGGGCCGCTGCATGGCAGATAGCGCAGCGACATGTTCAGGAAAAACCAGCTCGTCGCGGTCGGTGTGCAGGATGAGGACCCGTGCATCGCCCCAGCCGCCGCGCGGATCGGACACCGCGGACAGGCGCACCGCGGCGATCGGGTCGCGCTCGACGCGGCGAATGCTGGCATTGACCAGTGAATCGCCGTAGTCGACCCGGCGGTTGTCGAAGGCGCTGGCGCCGTCCAGCTTGTCGCTGTCACGCACCAGGTCTGCGAGCGGGATCAGCGCATAGCCAAGCTGGGTCTTGAGGAAGTCGTCGCTGGTCAGCCCGAGCAGGGACTTGAGCTGGGCGAGGCGGGCACGCTGCGCGTCGGTGTCGAGCAGGGCCGGCTGGAACAGGCCAGTGCACTGACGCACCCGATTGGCGGCCGAGCCCAGTTCAAGCAGGGTGTCAGGATCATCGATGTCGTCGATGTCCTCGGGAATGTCGGCGGCGTCGAGAATCCAGGGCAGGTCTGGATCGCTGCTCTCCGGCAGCTTGTGCTGGCTGCAGACCGCGTCGTAGACGAGGCGGACATCGACTGCCTGGTCCCAGGTGCGCGCACCGCCCAGCGGCGGACAGGCTGCCAGCACGCCGTCGGCCGGGCGCCCTTCGGCGGCCAGTGCCTCGGCAGTCAGCACCGACACCAGTCCGCCCAGCGAGCCGCCGAACAGGATCAGCTGGCCAGGCTCGCCGGCTTCGGCGCGGAACACCTCGAGCAAGGCGCGCTGCGCGGGCACGATGTCGAACAGGGCCCAGCCGCGATCGGCAAAGCTGCCGGCGGCCAGCGCATAGCCCTGCGCGCGAAGCGCAGCGCCAACCTCGGCATTCGGCGAGGTCGAGGGGCTGTCCGCCTGCGGGTCGGAGAAGCTGAAGCCGTGGCTGTACAGGATCAGACGCCCACCCGGCTGCCAGCCCTCGGGCAGCTCGATGCGATAGCGGCCAAGGCCGTCCCCCAGGCTGCCCTCGATGACCCGCTCCTGGGCCGCGAGCAGCCCGCTCAGCGCGAGCAGGAGTGCGCCCCATATGTACTTGGCTTGTCGTTTCATCCGCGCACGCTATCAGGCCGAGAATGAACAAAGCTCGGCTCCGCCCGCGGCGACCGGGCCTCGCAGCGCCTCGCCCCGGCGCTCGGCCGGTTGCTTGCCCCAGCGCTTCCGGGTACCGTCCCGCTGTTTTCCTCCGGAACCTCCCTATGCTCTTCCAGCACGTTGCCATCGCCTCGGTCGCCCACGTCGACGCGCCCATCCGGCTCAGTTCGGCCGACATCATGAAGCGCCTGCAGCCGACCCTTGACCGGCTCGGCATCCGCGACAACCTGCTGGAAGACGTTGCCGGGATCACCGAGCGGCGGATCTGGAACGAGGGCGTGCAGCCCTCCGACGCCGCCACCATGGCTGCGCAGAAAGCGCTGGCCGCCAGCGGCGTGCAGCGCGAGAACATCGGCATCCTGATCAACACTTCGGTGTGCCGCGACTACCTGGAGCCGTCGACCGCCTCGATCGTCCACGGCAATCTCGGCCTTGCCGACACCTGCCAGAACTTCGATGTCGGCAATGCCTGCCTTGCCTTCCTCAACGGCATGGACATCGCCGCGCGGATGATCGAGCGCGGCGACATCGACTACGCCCTGGTGGTCAATGGCGAGGTCAGCAATGAGATCGCCGAGCGCACTATCGAGCGGCTCAGTCAGCCGGACGTCGGCCCCGACCAGTTCCGCAACGAGTTCGCCTCGCTGACCCTGGGTTCGGGCGGCGCCGCCATGGTGCTCGGCCGCGCCGAGCTGCTGCCCAACGGCCACCGCTTCCTCGGCAGCGTGACCCGCGCCGCCACCGAGTTCAGCCATCTGTGTCGCGGCAATATGGACCGCATGGTCACCGACACCCGCTCGCTGCTGATCGAGGGTCTGAAGCTGGCCGCCAAGACCTTTCAGGCCGCCCGTGCGGCGATGGGCTGGGTCGCCGGCGAGCTCGACGAGTTCGTCATCCACCAGATCAGCAAGGTGCACACCGCGGCGATCGTCGACCTGCTCGGCATCGACCCGAAGAAGGTGCTCACCGTGTTCCCCGAGCACGGCAACATCGGCCCGGCCTCGGTGCCGATCACCCTGTCCAAGCTGGCCGAGAGCGGCCGCCTGCAGAAGGGCAAGCGCATCGCCCTGATGGGCATCGGCTCGGGCCTGAACTGCCAGATGGCCGAAGTCGTCTGGTAAACCCCGCAGCGGTCGGTCGGCGTTCCGACCGGCCGCCCGTGACGCGCGCTGGAGCGCGCGAACAGTGCCGGCCATCCCTGCTAACCTCCGCGACCTGACTCATTCGCGGAGTGCGCCGTGCGCAAGATGCTGCCTGTTGCCCTGTTGTTCCTGCTTGGCCTTCCCGCGGCGCAGGCCCGCGACGCCGCGGTGGCGGACGGCTTCGAGTCGCTGACCTGGAAAGCCGAGCTTGCGCAGATCATGGCTCATCCGGACTGGATCGGGCCGCCGGTGGAATCGCCGTTCTGGTCGCTGGCCGCCGACGCCACCCTGCACTTCGAGCTCAAGCGCCCAGGCAGCCCGGTGCGCGATCTGTATCAGGTCGGGCTCACCGGCGAGGCAGCGCAGCCGGTGCCGGACACCCAGCGCGCCGGTCTCGATGGCGCAAACCCGGTGTTCAGCAGCGACGGACGCCGCGCCCTGTTCGTTCGTCACGGCGACGTGTTCCTGCGTGACCGCGACAGCGGCGCGCTGAGCGCGCTATCGCGGAGCACCGATGCCGAAGCCGATCCGCAATTCAGCGCCGACGGCAGCGCGGTGCACTGGCGGGTCGGTACGCGCTGGTACCGCCACGACCTGGCCGAGGGCGTGACCTGGGCGCTGGCCGAGATCAAGCCGGAAAAGGACCCCGCGGCGCCCAACGATGACAGCCTTCGCGCCATGCAGCTGCGCCTGATGGCGACCCTGGCCCGGGAAGCCGGCGAGCGCGAGGCAATCAAGCAGCGCGAGGCGGAATTGCGTGAAGCCGATCCGACACGCGCACCGGCACCGATCTACCTCGGCAGTGATCTTCGCCTGGTCAGCACCTCGCTGTCGCCGGACGGCCGCCATCTGCTCGCGGTCACCCAGCCCAAGGGCGAGCCCGGGCGCGGCGGCAAGATGCCCAAGTACGTGACCGAGAGCGGCTACGAGGAAGTCGAGGACGTGCGCACCCGGGTCGGCCGCGGTGAACCGGCGGCGCAGACCCTGCACCTGGTCGACCTGGCCAGCGGCGAGATCAGCACGGTGCCCTTCGACGTGCTGCCGGGAATTTCCGAGGACCCGCTGGCCGAACTGCGCGAGGCCGCCGGCAAGCCCAAGCTGGAAGGCAACCGGACCCTGGAAGTCGACGCGATCCGCTGGCGCGCCGACGGCAGCCGCGCCGCACTCATGCTGCGCGCCATCGACAACAAGGACCGCTGGATCGCCAGCCTGTCGCCGACCGCGGCCAGCCTGGCGCCGCGCCATCGGCTGACTGATCCGGCGTGGATCAATTGGGCCTTCAACGAGTTCGGCTGGCTGCCCGATGGCCGGCTCTGGCTGCTCTCCGAGGAATCCGGCTACTCGCACCTGTACACCGTGGCCGACCGCGACGGGGCCAAAGCCAAGGCGCTGACCTCGGGCAGCTGGGAGGCCTCCGAGGTGCAGTGGACGCGCGACGGCGGCAGCGCCTACTTCCGCTGCAATCGCAGCTGGCCGGGGGACTACGAGGTCTGCCGGGTTGCGGCTGACGGTGGAACCGTGGGTGAAGTCACTGCGGTCGACGCGGTCGAGCGCTTTGTGCTCTCTCCCGACGAATCCCGTCTGGGCCTGCTGGTCTCGGCCCACCATCTGCCGCCGCAGCTGGCCGCGGTCAAGGTCGATGGCAGCGACTACCGCCAGCTGACCGATACCCGCAGCGCCGGCTACCGCGCCCGCGAGAACAGCTTCATGGCACCGCAGTACGTCCAGGTGCCGAGCCAGCACGGCGCTGCGCCGATCTGGGGCAAGCTGTATCGTCCGGAGACGCTCGTGCCCGGCAAACAGTATCCGATCGCCCTGTTCGTACACGGCGCCGGCTATCTGCAGAACGTGCACAGCGGCTGGCCGGTGTACTTCCGCGAGCAGATGTTCAACGAGCTGCTGGTCGAGCAGGGCTACATCGTGCTCGACCTCGACTACCGCGCCTCACGCGGCTACGGGCGCGACTGGCGCACCGCGATCTACCGGCAGATGGGCCATCCGGAGCTGGAAGATTATCTTGACGGTATCGACTGGCTGGTCGAGAACCACCAGGGCGACCGCGGTCGGGTCGGCATCTACGGCGGCAGCTATGGCGGCTTCATGGCCTTCATGGCTCTGTTCCGCGCCCCCGAGGCCTTCCACGCCGGCGCCGCACTGCGCCCGGTGACCGACTGGGTTCACTACAACCACGGCTACACCAGCAACATCCTCAACACCCCCGAGCTCGACCCGGAAGCCTACAAGCGCTCCTCGCCGATCGAATACGCCGAGCAGCTGCGCGGCCAGCTGCTGATCGCCCACGGGATGATCGATGACAACGTGTTCTACCAGGACTCGGTGCGTCTGGCGCAGCGCCTGATCGAGCTGCGCAAGGACGGCTGGGAGCTGGCCAGCTATCCGCTGGAGCGCCATGGCTACGTGCACCCGGAGAGCTGGTACGACCAGTACCGGCGCATCTTCGAGCTGTTCGAGCGCACGCTCAAGCCCTGAGTGCGGGCCGGCACAGGCCGGTGGCCGACAGGCACAGGAGGCTGCTTGCCAAGTCCGACCGGCTTGGCGAGTATGCCGAGGCTTCATCACCAAGGGGGAACCAACGATGACCGATGTACAGAAGCTCAAGACCCTGTTCGACAAGCTGGGCAGCGATGACGCCTTCCGCGCGCGACTGGAGGCCGATCCGGCTGGCGCGTTGTCGGAACTCGGTGTTCATGTGCCCAAGGGCCTGCCCACCGGCAAGATCAGCCTGCCGAGCAAGGAAGATGTCCAGGCCAATGCGCAGACCTGGCTTGCCCACGCGGAAAGCACGCCGACCGCGATGGCGGTGTTCTTCTTCCTGAAATGAGCCAGCCGGCCGACGCGGCGGTGCGCTACTGCCGCGTCGACCCGCTGTTCATCGAGTGCGCTGAACGACTGTTCCTGGACCCTGCGTCCCTGTTTCGCGGCGAGGTGGTGCTGGGACCGCAGAGCGTGCTGCGGGCCTGGGCGCCGGGAGCGCTTGAGCCGGTCGAGATCGATGCCGAGGAGGCGGCCCTGCTGGCCGCGCTGAGTGCCCATGCTCCGCAGTCCGCGCCCGCCGCCCCGCCCTGCGCGCAGGACCAGGCGCGGCTGGACCGCCTGCTTGCTGCCGGCCTGCTACGCGAATGCTCGACGCCGCCTCCCGCTGATCCGCTGGGCGACTGGTGGAGTCCGGCCGCGCTCTACCACTTCAGTTCGCGCTGGGACGGGGTGCTGGCCCGCGATGACGTGCCGGTCGACGGCGCTGGCGCGTCCAGCGCCTTTGCCCGCAGCCAGCAGGCCTTCGCCGAGCGTGCCGCGCAGCGCGGCGCCCCGCCTGACCATCGGCTGCGGCATGGCGATGATGCCCGGGCGCTCGACCTGCCGGCGTGGGACACCGACGCGTTCGACACCCTGCTCCGCGCGCGCGAGACGCATCGGCTGTTTCGCACGGACCGCCCTCTGCCATTGCAGCAGGTCGCCCGCCTGCTTGGCCGCAGCTTCGGCGTGCTCGGCGAGGCGCCGCTGGGGGGCGGACTGACCGCCCTGCGCAAGAGCTCGCCCTCGGGCGGCGGCATGCATCCTGTCGAAGCCTACGTCCTGGCCCTCGACGTGGAAGGGCTGGCGCCGGGCTGGTACCACTACCGCGCCGACCAGCACCGCCTGGCGCCGATGCTCGCCCTGGACCAGGACGCCGCCCGCGAGCGGGTGGCCCGCTATGCCGCCGGCCAGCGCTACTTCGCCAGCGCGCCCCTGGTGGTCGCCCTGGCGCCGCGCTTTCCCCGGCACCACTGGAAGTATCCCCAGCACGCCAAGGCACTGCGGGTGATCCTGCTGGAGGCCGGTCACCTGGGGCAGAGCTTCTACCTTGCGGCCACCCACGAGGCGCTGGGCGCGTTCTTCACCTGCGCGATCAATGAGGCCGACCTTGACCGCGACCTCGGCTTCGATGGCGTCTCGCAGGGCTGCATTGCACTGCTCGGCGCGGGATGGCCAGGCGAGGAAGGCGCAGCGCTACGGCTGTCCAGCTATCTGCGCTGATCTGCCCTGTCCGGCCGGGCCGGACGCGCACGGCGCGCAAGCCACCACATCAGGTTCCAGCGCAGCTCATACCCAGCGGCGCAGGCGACGCCAGAACACCAGGTTGGGCAGCTGGATCGAGAAGTAGTTGTAGGCCTCGCCCAGCGCCTGATGCAGGCGTCGGGACAGCACCGCCGCCTGCTCGCCGATCGCCTCGCCTCGGGCCAGACGCGCTTCCAGTTCCAGCTCGTGGGAGAGGAACATGGGTGCACGCTGGCGCGATTCCTCGGCGGCCTGTACGGCCGCGTCCGCGTCTCCCGCACGCAGCGCCTGCCATCCTTCCAGGAGCCGCTGCAAAGCCTGCAACTGGGGGAAGCCTCGCCAGCGACCGGTCAGCGTCAGCATGGGTGACAGGGCCGCCATCTCGGCGTCCCAGCCCTCGCGCGTGGCGACCAGCGCCAACAGATAGGCATCGGTGCGCGGCAGGATCATGATCCCGCCGATATCGGCCTCGATCTGCTCCTGCAGGAGGGTGACGAACTCGCCGAGCGCGGCGCGGGCGCGCTGCGCTTCACCAGCGGCTGCGGCGACATGTACCCGGCCCCGCAAGGCCACCGCATGGGCCGCAGCGAAGCTCCATTCCTCGGCGCGTCGGCCGAGCCCCTCGGCGAGGCGCTCGGCAGCGCCCAGATCGCCGCGGTGAATCTCATGCAGGATCGCGGCCTCGACACGCTCGGTCTCCAGGGAGGCGGTCTGCGCATCGCGCTCGAATCGGGCGATCAGCTCGCCGGCAGCTGCGCTGTCACCCGTGGCGAGCAGCAGGCGGACCAAGCCCCAGTGGATCGGATTGCCCTCCAGCTCCAGTGCTTGGCGCAGGCTGATCTCAGCCTCGGCGAGCTGGCCGGCGGCCAGCTGCATGTAGCCGAAGTTGTGCAGGGCACGCGAGCGCCAGGGGTGCGAGAGCTTGAGCACTTCCTGTTGCACGCGCAGCGCTTCCTCGACCTGCCCGTACTGGCTCCAGGCCAGCCAGGCGACGTTGTTGCCGGCGGCCATGTCGTCGGGGAAGGCGGCATACATCGCGCCCCAGCGCGCGCGCATCTGCTCGGGTGTGGTGGTGTTGGACAGCGCGGCCTCGACATACATCTGCTCGCGACGGGTCAGCCGGTCGCTGCGCTCGATCGCGGCGCGCCAGCTGGCCTCGGCCTTGCGCTGATCGACGCGGAACAGCATCAGCACGGTGCCCAGCTTGGCGTAGGCGCTGGCGAAGTCGCTGTCGATGTCGATCGCCTGCTGCAGCAGGGCGGCTGCCTCCAGCGGCTGCCGGTCACGCACCTTGAGCTCGGCCTCGGAGTACAGGCGCAGGGCGGTGAGGTCGGTGGTGGTGACCTTGGCCAGCGGGCGCGAGTCGGCGACGATCGCCTCGATCGACTCGCCAAGGCTGGTGCGCACGGCAGCGGCCAGGTCATCCAGCGCGCGGGTCAGGCTCTCGGCATTGGGCATGGCCACATCGACGCTGAACACCAGGCGGTTCTTCCACGGGTCGATCACCGTGCTCGACAGGCGCAGGCCGATATCGATCAATGCCACCGCAGGCATGATCAGGGCCTTGGCCTGTTCGCGCTGGGCTACTTCGATGGCCAGGCCGCGGTCGGTCAGGCGCTCGACATTGCTGCGCATCCTGCGCAGGGTGTCGCGCACCGCTTCGCCGTTGAGCACGTAGGCAAATCGAGACTGCTCAAGGGCGATCCGGAAGGCCGTACCCAGCACCTGCTGCAGCGATACATCACCCGTACTGTCCGCCCAGTCAGCCAGAACCAGCCAACCACTCTTGGGAAACTCGAAGCGCGTGTAGCGGTACCAGCCGACCGCCACCGCCGGCAGCGCGACGCTCGCGGCGACCCCGGCGCCCAGCTTGAGCACGCGCCGCCGCGAGGCGCGACGCAGCGAGTGGACCTTGTCGTTGTCACGCGGCTCCCGCGGCAGGGCGCTGCCGCGGGTGAACACCTCATGCAGCTCCATCGGAAGCTCGACACCCTTGAGCTTGAAGCGGCCATGGGCGACCCAGTCCAGCTCGCCAAGCTGATCGCCGCGTTGGCGACATTCGGCTTCTGCCGCCTCACGTGCGGTGGCGCTGAGCAGCACCTGGCCGCCGTGCGCGGCACTCATCAGACGCGCTGCGATCGGCTTGCCTACGCCGCTGACTTCAACCGGCTTGGCGCCGTGGGCGATGTCTTCGGCCTCGTGACGGGTCAGGTAGACCTCGGCCCAGTGGATGCCGATCTTGGCAGCAAGGCTGACCCCGCTGCGTCGCGACAGCCCGTCCAGCTCGTGCTGGTAGGCCAGGGCAAAGGCCACTGCCTGCCAGGCGCTCTCGAAAAGCAGCAGGAAGCCATCGCTGCGGTCGATCTCCATCCCGTTGTGATGGCGGGCAAGGCGACGCGCGGCTTCTTCTTCGGTGCCCAGCAGCTGGGTTGCCTCGTACTCGCCCAGCCGCGCGAACAGCTGGGTGCTGTCCACCAGGTCGGTGACCAGCAGGGCACAGCGGACGCTCTGGGCGGCGCGGGAGGCCTCGGCGAGCAGGCTCAGCATCGGGTGGGCACGAAATGATCCAAGTCCCGAAGTGTACGCGCGACGGGCCATGGCCCCAATACAGGCTGAGCGGCGGCTGCGTTGCTCAGCCGCGCAGCCGTCTCAGGCCGGTCGCCGGCGGCGGGTGGCGCGCGCGCAGGCTTGAGGCGCACTCGCCGTAGCGCTCGTGGAAGGCGCGGGCGAAGGAGCTGGCGTTCTCGAACCCGCAGGCCGCGGCAATCTCGCTGATCGCCAGTGAACTGCCCTGGACCAGCTTGCGCGCATGCTGCAGGCGAACCCGGGCACCAAAGGCTTGCGGCGTCTCGCCGAACAGGCGGTGAAAGGTCTTGGTGAAGTGCCAAGGCGAAAAGCTGCACAGCCGGGCCAGCTCGGTGATCCGCACCACGCGGTCGAGATGGCCCTCGATGTAGAGCCGGGCGCGCAGCATCCGCGAGAGCAGCTGGCGTCGCCGGGCATCGGTGCGGCCCGGCGTGCGCTGGCACAGATCGCCCTGCAGTTCGGCGCCGTCGACCAGGGTCGCCGCCAGTTGCTCGAGCGCGCCGGGCGCGAGGCGCAGATCCTCGCGCCCGGCATTCGGCGCGCGCGACAGGGAGATGAGGTTGCGCCAGCAGGCCAGCCGGATGTGCCCGCGCATCGGTGCCAGTGGCCGTTCGCCCGGCGACAGCCCCAGCAGGACGGCCGGGTCGATCGCCAGCACCAGCACCTTGGAGGCGCCGCAGGCACGCACGCTGGGCGTGATCTCCCGGGGCAGCAGCAACCAGCGTCGTGCGCCGAGTGTCCACTGACCATCCACGCAGCGCAGGTCGGCGCGTCCGTGCAGGACCATGATCAGACTGAGCGAGCCCGGCGCGCCGCGCAGCAGGGCCTCGTCATGCAGCAGGTAGCCGGCGAGCGCGTCTTCACTGCCCTGCGGCAGGGCGGCGGCGTCGCTGGCTTCGCCAGCGCGCAGGGTGTGCAGGGGGATCAGCATCGGTCGGCTCCGCAGGGATGACGATGCCAGCCTCGGCCGTCCCGGCAGCCCGGTCAGGAGATTGCGACGAAATCCGCTCGGCGCGCACATCGCCCCGCCAGCGACAGGGAGACGAAAGACAATATTGCGCGGATACAGATACTTGCGCCCCGGGTGACGCGAGCGACGCGGGCGACGGAAGCAGCGGGCGGGTCGCGACGCAGTCTGTGGCCGTCGCCGGCCGGGCTTGGCCGATGCGCCGCGCGGCGTGCTCAGCGCGGCGTGGCGGCGGGCGGCAGTTCGAGCAAGGCGATGTCCGACACCGGCGGCGATTGCTCGCTCAGCCAGAGCGCGTCGAGCTGCTCGCCAGCCAGCACGCCGAAATCGCTCAGCAGGTCGCCCTCGCTGTGCAGCTGGGCCACCGCACGGGGCTCGCCCTGCAGGTCGGAGAGCGGCAGCGACCAGAGCGAGAAGCCCGCCTTGGGCGAGGCCGGACGCAGGAACCACAGGTGCTCACCGGCGATCCGCCAGCCCCGATACAGCCGCGGCGGGAGCAGGTCGTCGCGCAGGGCGCGCGGCGCGGACAGCCCGACATCGACCACGTGCAGCCCCGGCACCCCTTCACGGGTGAACACCACGCGCTCGCCCTGGCGGTCGATCTGCAGATAACCCACGCCCTCGATGCCGGCCGTCGCCAGCTCACGGCCATCGTCGCGCGCATGCAAGGCCAGCCGGAAGCCACCGTCGATTCCGCGATTGACCAGCAGGGTCTGCGCATCGAGATAGCCGACCACGCCGATCGGTGCGGCGATGCCCAGATAGCGGGCGCGCCGGCTGGCGGCTTCGACCTCGTGCAGCCCGTTGCCGTCCGGGCCCTGCGCCACCACCAGCAGATGCCTTGCATCGGCCGACCACACCGGGGCGAAGCGCGGGTGCGGGAACAGGCCGTCAACCGGCTCGGCGGGGGAGTTGGCGGCGCTGCCCGCCAGCCACAGCCCGACCTCGCCGGAGCGGTCGGAATAAAAGGCGACCCGCTGACCGTCAGGCGAGGGCGAGGGCAACATGTCGTTTCGACTGGAGCTGAGTCCGGCCACCCGGCTGAGGTCGCCGGTCTGCGTATCAAGGCTGCGGATCACGTAGTTGATGCTGGCCTGCTGGAACACGATGCGCTGGCCGGCGGCATCGCTGCGCGGGTCGACGCCGCTGACCTCCAGCGGCTCGGGCGAGACACCGGCGCCGGCGAGCCGGTACAGCTGGATGCCGTGCTCATTGACCCGCGAGAAGACGATCGCGCCGTCTGCACCGAGCCAGTCATGGCCGCGGATGTCTCCCGAGATCGCGGTCATCGGCTGCGGCACGCCGCCCTCGATCGGCACGCTGAACAGGTCCGAAGTCGCCATCCCGCGGCGGAACAGGAGGGTCTGTCCATCCGCCGACACGCGCGGATCGCGATCAAGGCTGAGAGGCGCCTCGCCGGTAACGGCGATCGGCCGCATGCTGCCGCTGGCGAGATCGATCCGACGCAGGCCGACGCGCTCGCTGCCCTCCTCGCGGTAGCCGCCGACAATCAGCTCGCGACCGTCAGCAGTGAAGTCCATGCCGAGCACGGCGCCGGCGCAGGGGCCGATCAGCCGCTCCGCGGCGCTGGCCACCGAGACCACGCGCAGCTCGCAGCGGGCGTCCTCGCCGCGGCCATGCAGCCGGCGAAAAGCGATCGAGCGCTGGTCCGGCGACCATGCCGGAACGCCGTCGCCGGCGCCCTCCGGCGGCCGGGTCAGCTGTCGCGAGGTGAATTCCGCACTCGACTGCAGGAACAGCGCGCCGTGCTCCAGCTCGCCTTTGGCGATCACGAACACCAGCATCTGGCCATCCGGCGAGAGCACCGCCTCGTGCTCGAAATCCGGGCTAGCGGCGAGAATCCGCGGCACCGGCGCGCTGGCGGCCACGTCTGCCGGCCGGCTGTCATCGGGCGTGGCAAGCGGCGTCACCGGCCACCACCGCGCTCCCGCCCAGGCGATGATCAGGGCCACCGGCACCAAGGGCAGCAGCCACCATCTTTGTTGGGCCCGCGACGACGGGCGCGGCGGCGCCGCAGCGCCCGGTGCAGCCAGAGGCTCGGCCGAAGGATTGCTCCAGCTGACCTCGCCCAGCAGACGATAGCCGCTGCGCGCGATGGTCTCGATGAAACGGGGTGCGTCGGCGTCATCGTCCAGCGCGCGGCGCAGCTGGACGATGGCCTGGGTCAGCACGTCCCCGGTCGGATAGCTGTTCGGCCACACCGCGTCCATCAGCGTCTCGCGAGTCAGCACCTCGCCCGGGCGCAGCGCCAGGGCCAGCAGCACCTGTTGCGCCTTGACCGTCAGCCGCTTGCCGCGCCGCGCGCCGGGACGACGCAGCTCGCGAGCATCGATCTCCAGAGCGTACTCGCCCAGCTGCAGCCGACGGCCAGGCAGGGTGTCAGGGATTTCCAGCGCGGGACGCAGCATCTCAGCGCGCCCCGTCGCAGTCGGGCGCTTTGGGTCGGGCGTAGGGCAGGCCGGGGGAGTGCATGGCAGTCCGAATCTACGAAGGCCTGTCTAGATTAGCTGCTTGTGCGGCGACTGGCCCGGCGCAATTCGGCGAGCCGACACACTCGGCACATCGGTTCACCGCGAAACGCAAACGGGCGGCCGTGTCCGGCCGCCCGTCTGGGTCATGCATCCCGCCGCAGGACGGCGGGATCAGGCAGAGCGATCAGAAGCTCTGCGTGTAGCGCACGTAGGGCACGCGGCCGTAGCCGTCGTACAGGTTCATGTCATAGCCGCGACCGGTCGGATCGAGCGGATCGAGCACCGGATCCTTGTCCGCCACGTTCTGCACGCCGACGGTGATCTTGCCCTGCCACGGCGCCGCCCAGCTGAGCTGCAGGTCATGCTTGGTCCAAGACGGCAGGACCAGCGGCAGATCGCTGCGTGGCGGTGTGCCCAGGGCATTGCGCGAATCGGTATCGGCAATGTGGCTGATGTTCCAGCCCAGGGTGAAGTCGCCATAGGTGTAGACGTTCTGCATGCTGACGCGGTACTGCGGCGTGCGCTCGTCGCCGACAAAGTTGCGGCTGCCATTGGTGGTCAGCTCGTTCACCCAGCCGATCTGCAGCTGGCTTGCCAGATCACCCCAGTCGGCGAAGTCGAAGGTGGTCCGCACATTGAGGTCGAAGCCGTCGGTCTTGAGATTGCCAAGGTTGGTGAAGCCACGCTGCACGTAGAGGATCAGCCCGGTCGCCGGATCGCGGGCCAGGCCCAGGCCGAGCTGCGGGTTCGGCACGGCCTGGTCGTACGGCAGTCCACTGGCTGCCGCCACCGGGAGGTTTGACAGGCCGGCAGGACAGGAGATGGTGGCACCGCCCAGGCAGGCGATGATGGTGTTGGAGGTGATCGCGGTGATCTGGTTCTCGATCTCGATGTTGTAGTAGTCGAGACTGAGGTTCAGCCAGTCGGTGGCGTCCCAGGCAAGACCAAGGCTGTACTGCTTGGAGGTTTCCGAGCTGAGGTTCGGGTTCGAGATCACCCAGGCCTGCAGCTGCGGCGTGGTGGTCGCCCCGGTGGTCGGATTGGTGCAGTTGGGGGTCAGACCGAATGCCACGCAGGTAGCCTGATCGGTGGTGAAGTCGGCAGCAGAGGACGGTGCCTGGGTCAGGATCGGGATCGACGGCGCGGCAAAGCCCTCGCCGTACGAGGCACGCAGGGTCAGCGTCTCCAGCGGCTGCCAGCGCAGGCCGATCTTCGGCGAGGTGTCGTTGCCGTAGTCGCTGTACTTGTCGTAGCGCGCTGCAAGGCTGACCTCGACCTTCTCCAGCACCGGGAACAGGGCCTCGAAATAGGCTGACGTGACGTCGCGGCTGCCGCCCGCCGTGCTGCCCGCCGAGCCGCCGATCACGCCGGCTTCGGACAATGAATCATAGGTATCGAAATAGGTTTCCTTTCGCGCCTCGGCTCCGACCGCCAGACTGGCCATGCCGCCGGAAAGTTCGAACAGGTCGAAGTTGGCCAGGGCGAATACCTCCTCGTTCTTCGAGAACGAATCGCGCGAGATGGTGGCCTTCATCGCATTCAGCGTACTCGTCGCATTGCCCGAGGGATTGAAGATGTTGTACGTACCATCGGCGATGAACTGGTTGGCGATCGGAATCACCACGTAGTTGCGGCCAAGGTTGTACGAGCGGAACTCGTTGATGCGCGCGCCGAACTCAACGAAGGCCGGACCGATGCTGCCCTGGAAGCCGAGCATCATGTCGTAGGCATTGGCGTCGACGGTATCGTCCCGGGTGCCCAGCGAGGCGAAGCGGTGGCGCAGCTGCAGTGGCGTACCAAACGGGTTGTTAGGCGAGGACGCCGGCACCTGAACGGTGGCCAGCGAAGGCGCATAGCGTCCGAACGATTCGACCCGGCTGACCGTGGCGTTCATGTAGGTCGACCAGTCGTCGTTGATCTGGTACGTCCCGCGGGCGAACAGCGCGCTGTTGCGCAGCTCGGCCTCGTCGGCGGCGACCTGGGCGAAATCGAACAGGCAGCGGTTGCCTACCACCGAGAAGTTCGGTTCTGCGCAGCCGCCCGGCACCACCGAGGTGCCCTGGGTCGGACCGGAGGGTGCGCTGAAGAACGTGTTGTTGGGGTTGAGAAAATTGTTGGAAAAAGTTGAGGCGCCGCTGTTCGACCACGGCCGCTCGCGCTGGAAGACGATGCCGCGATTGGAATAGGAGACACCGGCGATCAGCGCGCCGCGGTCACCGGAGGCGCCGAAGATCACCGAGCCGTCCTCGGTCTCGCCGCCGCTGCGGCTGGGGTTCGAGGCGCCCACCTGCATCTCGACGCCGTTGAAGTCCTTGCGGGTGATGATATTGACCACGCCGCCGATCGCGTCCGAGCCATAGATGGCCGAGGCGCCGTCGGACAGCACCTCGACGCGCTCGATGGCCGCCAGCGGAATCGCGTTCAGGTCCTGGCTGGTGCCGCCCGAAGCGGACACCGGGGCGCGCCGGCCGTCGATCAGGATCAGGGTGCGGCCGGAACCGATGCCGCGCAGGTTGAGGGTCGCCGTGGCCTGCCCCGAGCTTCCCGAGCGCGGGCGGAACGAGCCGAAGCTGTTGAAGGTGGTGTTGCGCAGCAGGTCAGCGACGTTCAGCTCGCCGCTGAGGTCGATCTGGTCACGGGTGATGACTGTCACCGGCAGGGCGCCCTCGACGTCGGCCCGCTTGATGCGCGAGCCGGTGACTTCGATGCGGTCGAGGGTGGCCGCGTTGTCGTCATCCTCCTGGGCCTGCACCGGGGCGGACAGGGCCAGGACACTCATGGTCGCGGGAAGCAGGGCAAGCCGGATCGCCTCCCGCAGGGTGGTGGACTTCATAGTTATGCTCCTGAGGTTCGTTAAAAGTGCGTAAAGCGCACCCGACGAACTTAGGAGCAGCGCGGCCGACCTGCCTTGCCGAATCTGGCATCTCGGCATGCCCAGTCCACGCAGGTGGCAGCACAGCCATCCTGTACATGCCGTTTAGCTCCAATGCGCAGATTGCGCACAGCCAGCCGCCCGTTCTCGGCACAGCACGCAGTCTCGCGCTGGACCAGACTGTGCCGGTCGACCCCTGCCCAGGAGGGTAGCGGAGTCGGCGCGCAGGGCCGGACCTCCTTATCCATGCTCTTCGACGATCGTGTCACCGCAGTTCGGGAAGCGCCGCAGGAGTCGGCGCTTTTTTTTGCCCGCAGCTTGCGCGCTGCAGGCCTACTCGAAACCGTCGCGGATAAGGTCGTCGGGGCCCATGCTGGTGGTAAAGCGCACGCCGACGCGGGTGATATGGCCCTGCTGGTCGCGGACGCTGGCATCGAGCGTGGCGGCATCCAGGCGCGGCAGGGGCGCATCGAGGGCGAGCGTCCAGACACCCTGTTCCACCTCGAGCAGCAGATCGGCCAGCTCGCTGCCGGGCGCGCGGCCGGCCAGGGCGAAGTCCGCTCGCAGGCTGAGCGATGCGACATCGACGCCGCTGTTGGCGTCGGCGGCGCCGAGGCGGATCTCGCGCACCTGATCGCGGTTGAGGCCGGGGCGTGGCCGGGAGACGGTCAGGGTCGGACGCAGATCGTCGAGATGCCAGCCGTAGTCGGGGTTGCCGGTGTCGATCGGCGCGCCAAGGTCGATCCAGCGCACGAACAGGCGCTTCTCGTCCTCGCTGAGCGGGGTTGCCGGCGGCGGCGGCATGATGCTGCCGCTGAAGTCGAGATCGGCATCATTGCGATCCGTGCCGGGCGGCAGGGTGCTCGCATCGCCCGGCACGCTCTCGGTGGGATGGTCGGCATTGCTCCAGCCATCGAGGCGCTCGCCGAACAGCTTCCAGATCAGCAGCGAGCGGCGGCTCTGGAAGCTGCGCACGTAGCGGCTGGCATTGGTCTGTCGCCAGGTGCCGTTGTTGATGACCGGGCGGTGGCCGAAGCGCGCGGACTGGTCCGCGGCCAGACGATAGTAGTCGCCGGGCAGGCCGTCGACCGTGGCGAGATCGGCGAGGTTGAGGTTGCCCGCCGGGCTGGTGCCCTGATGGCAGCCGACGCAGCGCGACTGCAGGATCGGTCGGATATCGCGCAGGAACTCGACATCGACCCGCGCTGTGTTCTCCACCCGCAAGCTCGGTGCATCGCCCTGCCAGCTGAGCAGGGGCGTTTGAACCAGCAGGTCCACCAGCGGATAGTCCGGATCGGCCGCGGCGGTGCCTTCGAAGGCCAGCGGCTGCTGGCTGTGGGCGTGGCAGCCGCCGCAGTCGACGCGCATCTCGCCAGGGCGCACCTGATGCCAGGTCTGCGCCATGTTCAGGACCATGCCGCGGCGGTCGAGGGTCTGGAAGGTGAACGGCGTATCGGCCGGCAGCTTGGCCAGGAAGCTGGTGTCGGGATTGCCCTCGGCATCCAGCAGCGGGCCGCCGCCGGGCGCTGTCTTACGCAGCGGAATCTCGCCAAGGATGCGCAGGCGCTCGTTGGCGTGGCTGTGGAACTGGCGCCCTTCGTTGGGCCCATAGCTGCGATGGGTGTTGGGCTCCATGGCAAGCACGCGCACCGCCCAGATATCGCTGTTGGAATACTTGCCCGCGTCGCTGCCCTGCACCGACCAGTTGCTCGACTGGCCGTTCTCGCTGGTGTTGAAGGCGTCCAGCCCATCAAAGCTGTTGGCCCAGCTGCGCACCTGGCCGGGAAAGCTTTCGCGCTTGTAGAAGCTCGACGCGCCGACCAGCCCGAACGGTGTGCCGGCGGGCAGTGCCGCGTGCAGGCTGCCGTCATTCGGCAGCCAGGGCAGGCTGTCCGGTTCGCGCACGCCATGGATCGCCGAGTACGGCACCACCGCCCGCGGCCAGGCTTCGTTGTAGGCCGGGTCGTTCTTGATCAGCACCAGGTCGGCGGGGCTGGCGACGGTCTCGCCATCCGGAATCAGGTACAGCCCGGCGTCGTAGTAGGGCGTGGTCAGCGGGCGATTCAGGTCATTGGCCGGGCCCGGCGTCCACACCGCCAGCAGGTCATTGCCGGGCGCCGCGGAGGGATGGGTGAACTTGCCCACGCGTTGTCCGCCTGCGCCCACCGGCGCGGCTTCGTCGCCGCCGTGGGTGAACGGGGTGATCGAGCGCATCCCACGCGGCTGGAAGGGCATGGTGAAGCCCGAGGAATGGCCGCCGCCGCTGGTGTAGGCGACCGAGGGCGCGTCGCTGCCGAAGGCGTCGTGGAAGGCGGGCATCCCCGGCGGCGGCGAAGGCGGCAGCCGGTATAGCGCGCCGAACCCGTTGTTGTTGAGGTTGTAGTAGTCGACCACGACGATGTCGCCATCGCCGAGCTGGGTCATGAAGTGGAAGCTCTGCGGCTCGTGGAAGGCGCTGATCAGCGGGTTCCAGTTGCGCCCGTCGGGCCAGATCGTCCAGATGCCCCACAGGCGGCGGTCGCGCAGGCCCTGGCTTTCGTGCGTGCTGAACATCAGCCGGCCGTCGCGCAGCACGGTCGGATGCAGGGCGCTGGAGATGGTCATCGGTGCGATCGCGGTGACGTTTCCACCGTCGAGATCCATCACATACAGTTGCAGCGTCGGATGGGTGAAACCCTTGGGCGGGACCAGGGCCTGGCGATTGCTGGTGAAGGCGATCTTGCCCCCCGGCAGCGGCATCGGCCCGAGATTGAGGATGCCGTAGCCGAGCCGGTTGAAGCCGGAGGGCGGATCCAGCGGATTCGACTCATCCCAGTTGCCGGCCCCGGTGTTCGGGCTGAACTCGCCGTGGGTCAGACGCTCGATCTGTCGGCTGGCAAGGTGAATGCGGTAGATGTCGGCGCCGGCGTAGGGAAGGCTGCGCTGGCTGTTGATCGCCGCCGGACGCATGTCCGGGAAATAGCTGTAGTAGACCCACTGCGCATCGAAGGACAGCACCGGGTCGGTCACGCTGCCGTTGCCGCCGGCAACCAGCACCTCTTCGCTGCCGTCGCGGCGCAGCAGCATCAGGTCGGCACCGGGATCGATGCGCGCCGGGTGGAAGACTTCCGGCCAGGTGGTGTTGGTGCCGTCGCCAAAGCGCGGCTGACGCACGTAGACGATGTCGTAGCCAACCGCGGCAGCGGCGTCGAGCACAAGCAGCAGCAGTAGACCGGCCAACGCCGCGCTGCGCGCAAAGTATCTGTTCAATTCGCGTTCCCCGTCTGCGACCAGCGCGTCAGCGATTCCTTGCCGACGCCGCGTATCCCCTGGCGCAAACGTTACCCGCAGCCTCACGGCGATCCAAGCAGGCGGTTCCAGACGGTCGCGGCCGGGGCATGAGCGGGCCGCTGGCGCCCTCGCCATCGCATTCACGCGCAGCGGCGCAGGCTTGGGCCTTGTTCTGATCGAGGAGTCGACCATGGATCCGCTGTGGATGCTCTGGCTGGCCACCGGCGCGGTGGGTCTGCTGCTGGGTGTTGTCGTGCGCGCCTCGGCACAGGGCCGGCTGTTCGACGGCCTGCTGCTGTTCCTGCTTGCCAGCCTGGTTTGCGACGGACTTGCTGCGCTGTCGGTGATCGATGGCTGGCGGCTCAATCCCTACGCCATCAGTGTCGGTTTCGCTCTTGGAGCCATGCTGCGCGATCGCCTGAGCGGGCGCGCGCAGGCGCAGCCGTCAGCCTGAGCCATCGGCTGATCGCGAGCCCGACTGCGGCAGTCGCCGCGCACCCTCGCCCTGCTCGCCTAGCTGGTCGTCCGGATTCCATAGCGCGCAGGCCTTGAGCGACAGGCAGCCGCAGCCGATGCAGCCATCGAGGCGATCGCGAAGCGCGGTCAGCGCCTCGATCCGCGCATCGAGCGCCGAGCGCCAGTGCCGAGACAGCTGCGCCCAATCAGCCTTGGTTGGCGTGCGCTGGGCCGGCAGCGACTGCAGGGCCTGGCCGATTTCCGCCAGGCTGATCCCCAGCTGCTGGGCGGCGCGTACGAAGGCGACCCGGCGCAGGGTTTCCCGCGCATAGCGACGCTGGCCGCCGGGGCTGCGCGCGGCGCTGAGCAGGCCCTGCTGCTCGTAGAAGCGCAGCGCGGACAGCGCCACCCCGCTGCGCCTGGCAAGCTCGCCGGGCGTCAGCCATCCCATCTTGCTCGCCATCGCTTGACCTCAAGTGCACTTGAGCTTGTAGGGTGGCGGCACCGTCCGAGCAGCGCAAGCTAGTGTCCGTCCAAGTCGAACCGATCAACCTGTTCTCCCGCGAGCTGCGCGCGCCGTCGATCGGCGCAGTGGCGCTTATCTCGATGGTCGCCTTCGAGGCCATCGCCGTGGCCGCGGCCATGCCTACCGTGGCGCTGGCCCTGGATGGCGTGGGCGACTACGCACTGGTCTTTGGCGGCGCGCTGGCAGCGGGCCTGGTCGGCATGGTGCTGGCCGGTAGCGAGTGTGATGCGCGCGGGCCACGCCGGGCGATGCTTGCCGGCCTGCTGCTGTTCGCGCTCGGACTGCTGCTCGCCGGGCTGGCAGGCAGCATGGCCGTGCTGGTGCTCGGCCGCATCGCGCAGGGACTGGGTGGCGGGATGATCGGCGTGGCGATCTATGTCGCCGCGGCGCGGCTCTATCCGCCGGCGTTGCGACCGCGGCTGTTCGCGCTGTTTGCTGCGGCCTGGGTGCTGCCGGCCATCCTCGGTCCGGCGCTGGCCGCCTTGATCGTCGAAGCCCTCGGCTGGCGCTGGGTATTTCTGTCGGTGCTGCTGTTGTTGCCTGCCTGCGCCTGGCTGCTGCTCCCGGCGCTGGCCGAACCCGCCAAACGTAGACCCTGGCCACGCGGCGCCTGGCCGCGCCTTGCGTGGGCGCTGATCGGTGCCAGCGCCGCCCTGCTCCTGCATCGCCTCAGCCGTGGCGCGCCCGATGCCCTGGCTGTGCTGTGGATCGGCGCGGGTCTGCTGCTGCTCGGGCTGGCGGCCTGGCGGCTATTGCCCACCGGCACCCTGCGCGCAGCGCCGGGACTGCCGACCATAGTGCTGCTGCGTGGCCTGCTGGCTTCCAGTTTTCTGGCCGCCGAGGTGTTCATCCCGCTCTGGCTGACCGTCCACGCTGAATGGTCGATGGCCAGCGCTGGCCTGGCGCTGAGCCTGGGCGCACTGAGCTGGAGCGCTGGATCGGCCTGGCAGGCGCGGGTGGTGGGCCGAGGGGCGCGGCTGCGCGTGCTGCGCCTTGGCTTGCTGCTCTGCGCGCTGGGCATCGCCGGCCAGCTGGCCGCGGTCTGGCAGCTGTTGCCGGCCTGGAGCATGCCGCCACTCTGGGCCCTGGCAGGGCTGGGCATCGGCCTGGCCTTTCCGATTCTCAGCGTCCTGATGCTGGAGCTGGCGCCGGAGTCCGCCCAGGGCGACGCCGCCGCGGCGCTGCAGCTTAGCGAAGCGCTGGCGCATACCGCCTTGCTGGCGGCCATCGGCATCGGCTTTGCGCGGCTGCAGGCCAGCGCCCCGGAACTCGCCTTCAGCCTGGTCTTCGCCCTCGGCGCCGGTCTGTGCGCGATCGGTGCCCTGCTCGGCCAGCGCGCAGCGGATAGCCCTCGCGAGGACTGAAAACTGGCACCATCCAACCCCCTGTTCGCGGACGCCCAGCCGATGCCCAGCCGCAAGAGCGAAACGCTACGTTCAGTCTGCCTGCTGCTGTTCGCGCTGCTCCTTCCCGCTACGCCGCCGCGCGCAGCCGAGCCGGCCGCGGCGCAGTACGACTTCCTGCCGGCACTGATGACGCAGACTCGGGAACGCTTCCAGGTCCCGGGAATCGCCGTCGCAGTAATCGAGCAGGGCCAGATGCGCTATCTCGGTGGCAGCGGTCTTCGCCAGATGGGCCAGCCGGAGCAGGTCGATGGCGACACCCTGTTCGCAATCGCCTCGATTACCAAGGGCTTCAGCGCAACCCTGATCAACCAGCTTGCTGACCAAGGCAAGCTGGCGCTGGATGACCGGGTCATCGACCACCTCCCGCAGTTTCGCCTGGCCGATCCCTATGTCACCCGCGAGATGCGCATTCGCGATCTGCTCAGCCACCGCGGCGGCCTGGGCCTTGGCGCTGGCGACCTGCTCTTCTGGCCAGCTTCCGAGTACACCACGGCCGAGATTGTCGAGCGCCTGGCCCGGGTGCCGCTGGCGCACGGCTTCCGCGAGCGCTACGCCTATGCCAATGCGCCGTTCGCGGTGGCCCAGCTGCTGGTCGAGAAGCTCGACGGTCGCCCTTTTCTTGAAGCGTTGCGACAGCGCATCCTGATACCCGGCGGCCTGGATGCGGATCTGCGGATGAATGCCGATGCGCTGCGCCCCGATGACCGCAATGTCGCTATCGGCCACGCGCTGGCGGAGTTCGCCGACTTGCAGACGGTCGGCCCGATGACCTGGTCGAACAACGCCGCCGCCGGCGGCCTCTACGCCAGCGCCCGCGGCCTTGCACGCTGGGCGCAGCTCCAGCTCGATGCGGGGCGCATCGAAAGCGCCGCGCACGCCGAAGTGCAGCGTCTGCTCAGTGCCGACGCGCATGCCCGCATGTGGCAGATGCTGATTCCGATCACGCCGCGCTCACCGAGCGTTGCCGCCCTGCAGGCCACGGTTCCGCAGTTCGCCGGCTATGCCCAGGGCTGGTCGCTTGGCGAGTACCGCGGCGAGAAGCTGGTCGCGCACGGCGGCGGCTGGCCGGGCATGGTGTCCCGGCTGACCCTGGTGCCCTCGCGCAATCTCGGCGTTGTGGTGCTGACCAATCAGGAGTCCGGCGCAGCGCTCAACGCGCTGACCTATGCCGTGCTCGACGCCGCGCTGGCTGCCCCGCACACCGACTGGGTCGAGGCCTTTGCCAATGCCGACCAGCAGTCGCGCGACAAGGCCGATGAAGCCTGGGCCAAACGCCTCGACGAGCGGCGCACGGACACCCGCCCCTCGCTGCCGCTGGCCGACTACGCCGGGGACTACGAGGACCCTTGGTACGGCACAGTGGAACTGCGAGTTGAAGGCCACGCGCTGCGTCTGCGCTTCTCCCGCACCCCCGCCCTGCAGGGCACGCTGGAACACTGGCAGCACGACAGCTTCCTGGTCCGCTGGGATCAGCGCACGCTGAATGCCGACGCCTTCATCCGCTTCGCCCTGGATGCCAACGGCAAGATCGAATCAGCGCGTATGGAAGCGGCATCGACGCGCACCGACTTCAGCTTCGACTTCCATGATCTGCGACTCAGCCCGCTGCCCTCGGCACCGCCGTAACCGGCCGGTGCCGACGAGCGCACTTGCGTGATCAAGGGAGTCACTGAGTAGCCTGTTCGTGAGTGGTCATTGCCGCGAAAGCGCGCTGCTGTCCGGGCAACCTCGAAAGGCTCCCAACCTCGTCACCCCCGCGTAGGCGGGGGTCCAGCTTCTGCTCTTCAAGCCGTTGATATCGCTGCGAAGAGCTGGATCCCCGCCTGCGCGGGGATGACGTCGGTGCATTCGCATGCGTTGCCGGCCGAAGGCGAGTCCTTTCTGCTTCTGATTCGGCTGAAAACGGCTAACCACGCGGCCGGCCTCGCAATGGGCGGTTACTTCCCCGGACAACAGTGCGCGAAGGTGGGAATCCAGCCTTTTCAGGAGCCACACAGCTATGTCTGCTTTCTTTTGTAGGCATGGCACGATTGCTTCAGCGGCTCCCTGGATAGGGCGTTGCATGCCGGACAGCGTGTTGACCGGATGTTCCGCCCCAGGGCACTAGGCTGTTACCGACATCCTTTGGAGTCACGCCATGCAGATCGCGCCATTGCCGCATCCCGACCATGCGCCCGGACTGGAAACCGCCCTGCTCCGCCGCTGGCCCCTGGCCCTGGCGCTGGGCAGCCTGCTTCCGTCCCTCCTCGCTGGCCTGATCTGGGCGCTCGGCCCCGACGCTGCCGGCGTGATCGCCAGCAAGCCACAGCTGCTGGCCTGGTTCACCCTCATCGGCGCGGTGGTCTTCTACTGGTCGATGCTGATGACCGTGGCCATCGGCTGCATCGTGGTCAAGATCATGAAGGGCCCAGTACGCAGCGCCGACGCCTACCCGCTGCCGAAGCCTGACCGCATCGAACTCTGATTGGCGGCAGACGACGGAAGCGGCATGCGCTTGACCGGAACAGATCGACCCGGAGTGGCTCTTCTCCAATGCGAGGTGCGGGCGCAAACCGGACGTTCGCGGTGCCGGTCAGCGAGCTGTTGTGGGAGCGGATCGTATCCGCGACCGCAGCGCTACAGGCTTGCCACTGACTGCGGCCAGACTGAGGCTCCGCGGTCGCGGATACGATCCGCTCCCACAACAGATGGGCGGCCCAACGTTCGATACGGGCGTTCGGGCGGTACGCCCGGTGCGCCCAAGGCGCACCCTATGAATGTCCGGTTCACGCCCAAACTTGGCAGTCCACAACCCTCACTCCTACCCGCACCCTGCCGGTCAGGCCCACTCGCGGCTCAGCATTCCGCGGCTCAGGGCTGAGCGTGAACTCGTCAATCCTGATGCAAAGAAGGACGTCTCCCGCCGCAGCATGCACGAATCAACTGCGCAAAGCTGAAGGGTCGGCGCGATGGGGTTTGCGCCGTTGGCACGGCAAGGCGAGTCATCTGCTCGCAAAGCGCGATCGGCGATCGAGGCTTGTCGAGTGCGGATGCCATTGCTGCGGTCTTGTTGTGACTTGGCGGCGCCAGGGTGTCAGGGGCGCGGCTTGGTCTGACGATGCGTGCGGCTGGCCGGCATGATCGCTGCCGCGTACAAAGCGGCCAGCAGCAGCAACAGGCCGCCCCAGACGCTGGAGTAGACGGCGTAGTGGGTGTTGAGCGGGAACAGGATGGCGAGCAGGGCGACGGCGGGGGCGAGGGCCAGGGCGCGGCGTTCGGGGCTGGCCCAGTACCAGGCGCGGCAGCCGGCGGCGATGGCGAGCAGCCAGCCGAACAGGCCGATGATCCCGGTTTCGCTTAGCAGCTCAAGCAGGATGTTATGGGCGTGGGCGGCGCCGTGCTCGCCGTCGAAGCCGATCCAGCGGTCGTCGGCGGCGGCGTGATCGGCATAGGCAACGCGGAAGCCACGCACGCCGACGCCATTGATCGGGTGCGCTGCGACCATGCTGGCGGCGGACTCCCAGATCGGCAGGCGGAAGGCCAACGCGTGATCAAGACCCTGACGATCGCCGTTGAGCAGTGCAGCACTACGATCGATGCGCGCGGCGAAGCGCTCGGATGTCTGGTAGGCGAGTACACCCAGCGCGCTGCCGACGGCGCCGGCCAGCAGCAGGCCGAGCAGGGCGCGGCGGGCGCCGAAGCGGGCAAGGCCGAGGCCGAGCACGACCACGGCCAGCATGATCCAGGCCGCGCGGGTGCCGGAGAGCAGGACCACGCAGAGCAGGGCCAGGGCAGACAGCACGGTCACCGCGCGGCCTCGCTCAAAGGCAGCGTTGAGCAGGAAGGCGCCGAGCACGGCGGCCATGGCGCCCAGCTTGAGATGGTCGGCGCCGAAGATCCCGCTCAGCCGGTCCGGGCTGGGCGCGCCGCCGAGCGACCAGCCGGTTGCCAATTGGACCAGGGCGTCGAGCAGCCAGAGCCCGACGATGACGGCAAGCCCGCGTTGTACCAAACGCTGGACCGAATCGTCGCGCAAACGATCGGCGAAGTACCAGAGCATCGGCAGGTAGCGCAGGTCGAGGGCGACTTCGCCCCAGCTGCGCTGTGGATCGACCGCATCAAGGGCCGAGAACAGCTCGGGCAACCAGTAGCCGGCGAACAGCAGGCTGGCAAGGTTCAGCTCCCAGCGTCGCCACGGGCGCGGCGCGCGGCCCAGCATGCCGAGTCCAAGCAGGGCGGCGAGCAGCATCGGCAGCTCGACCAGGCGGCCAAAGGGCAGCAGGACGAAGCAGGCGATGAACAGGCCGGCGGCAATGCGCTCAGCCATGTCCGGCCTCGACCAGGGCGCTGGCGGCGACCTCGCGGTACAGGGCGAGGGTCTGCGCCTGCATGACCTCGCGGGTCGGCCCCTTGATCGGCGCAAGGCGCGGCGGAAAGCGCAACAGCTCGATGGCGCGCACGGCCAGCCGGGTGGCGTCGCCCAGCGGCACCGCGCCGTTGGCAAACCACTCATGCAGCTGCTCGCCGACGCCGCCGTGGTCGTAGCCGAGCACCGGTCGACCCAGGCTCAGCGCTTCGAGCACGGTGCGTCCGAAGGCTTCCGGCTTGGTCGACAGCTGCAGGACCAGGGCCGAGTGCGCCAGCACCTCGCGCACGTCATGGCGCGGCGCGCTGATCGCGAGAACGTCGGCTACGCCAAGTCGCTGCGCCTCGGTCCACAGCTCTTCGAGATAGTGCTCGCGGTCCTCCTCGGCGGCGCCAAGCAGGAGCAGGCGGACATCGAGGCCGGCCGCGCGCAGGCGGGCAAGCAGGGCGATCGCGTCGGCATGGCCCTTGAGCCGGGTGCCGCGGCCGGGCAGGGTCAGCAGGATGCCGCCGGCAAGCTGCGGAAACTGTTCGGCAAATGCCTGCCTCCAGTCCTCGTCCGGCACGTAGCCATGCGCAAAATGGTCGGGGTCGATGCCGCGGGAAATGGTCTGCAGCTTGCGCGCCGGCACGCCGGGGTAGTGGCGCAGCACGTAGTCGCGCACGGTTTCCGACACGCAGATCACCCGCTCGCCGCGGGTCATGATGCTGCTGTAGTGGCCGGGCGAGTTCAGCCCGTGCACGGTGGTGACGAAGTGCGGGCGACGACTGCGCATGCCGGCCAGCGCCCACCAGCAAACCCAGGCCGGCAGGCGCGATCGGGCGTGCACGATGTCCGGTTCGAGCTGCTCGAACAGCCGGCGCAGGCTGACGATGTGGCGCAGGGTCCAGGGCGATTTGCGACCCAGGTCGAGATCGATATGCGTGCTGCCGGTATCCAGCAGCGGCTGCACCAGGCGACCACCAGCCGAGGCGACTACGCTGTGGTGGCCGGCATCGACCAGCGCTTCGGCTATCTCAAGGGTCGAACGCTCGACGCCACCAGACTCCAGCGCCGGGAGCAGCTGCACAACGCGCAGCGATCCGCTCACGCGGATCAGTCTTTCAGCACGTAACGCGCGCCGCAGTAGGGGCAGGTGGCCTCGCCGCTGGCCTCGATCGGCAGGTAGACCTTGGGATGCGAGTTCCACAGGGCCATGTCCGGCATCGGGCAGGAGAGCGGGAGGTCGGCGCGGCGGACCTCGTAGCGTTGCTCGGCATTGGCCGGGCGGGGGGATGTGGCCATGGTCGGCGCAATCTGCAGCGGTACAGGGCGCGAAGTGTAGCGCAGGGCCCGGCCGGACGGCAGCGCCGCCCGGCCGGCACAAGGCTCAGGCCTTGGGCACGCTGGCCTCGACGGTGATCTCGATGCTGACCTCGTCGCTGACGTTCGGCGCGTACTTGCCGACGCCCAGCTCGGTGCGCTTGAGGTCGGTGCTGGCATTGAATCCGATCGAGGCGCGCTGGGTCATCGGGTGCGCCTTCATGGCATTCAGACTGACGTCGAGCACCACCTCGCGGCTGATGTCGCGGACCTTGAGCTCGCCGGTGACCTTGAGCTTGCCCTCGCCGGCGGCCTCGACCTTGCTGCTGGTAAAGCTCGCGGTGGGGAAGCTGGCGACGTCAAAGAAATCATCGGCGCGCAGGTGGTCGTCCATCTTGGCAACGCCGGTGTGCACATCGGCAATCGGAATGGTGGCCTTGACCGAGCTGGCTTCCGGCTTGGCCGGGTCGTAGACGATCTCGCCGGTGATCCCGGAGAAGATGCCAACGATGTCGGACAGGCCGAAGTGGCTGTAGCCAAAGCGCACCTGGGTGTGGCTGGGGTCGATGACGTAGGTCTCGGCCAGCGCCGGGCTGGCAGCGCCGGCCAGCAGCAGGGAGGCAAGCAGGGTCTTGCGGATCATGGGCGGGTTCCTTGGGTGGGTGGAACGAGTGGATCAGAGGATCCTGCAGGCCTCGTCAAAGGACAGTCGCGGCGCGCGCGGGTGCAGGGTGTCGCGGTTGCCGTAGCCGAGATTGATGATGAAGTTCGACTTCCACTGCGTGCCGCCGAAGAACAACTCGTCGACCTTGGCATTGTCGAAGCCGGACATCGGTCCGCAATCCAGACCAAGCGCGCGCGCGGCGAGGATCAGATAGGCGCCCTGCAGGGTGCCGTTGCGGAAGGCGGTTTCCTTGATCTTGGCATCGTTGCCGGCAAACCAGCTGCGCGCATCGGCATGCGGGAACAGATAGGGCAGCTTGTCGTGGAACAGCATGTCGTGGGCGAGCACGGCGGTCACCGGCGCGGCCATGACCGAAGCCACATTGCCCTCGTCGAGCGCCCCGCGCAGCTTCTCCTTGGCCTCCTTGCCCTGCACGAACAGGATGCGGCCCGGCGAGCAGTTGGCGCTGGTCGGCGGCAGGGCGGTCAGCTCCCACAGCTTGTGCAGGGTGGCCTCGGGGATAGCCTTGTCCTGCCACGCCTTGGCCGAACCGCGGAAGGTGCGTCCCTGGTGGAACAGTTGGTCCATTGCGCTGTCGTTAATCATCGTCGCTCCCTCGTGGTGAAAGGCGGCAAGCTTAGCCGGCAGGACGTTACCGCGCCGTCAGCTGTGGAATACTCGGCCGCCAGTGTCCCCGCCAATGGCCTGCGAACCTATCCCCATGCCCGCAACGCAGCGTTGCATCCGCCGCCGATGCTGACTCCTCGATGCTGATCCTCGCGGTCAGCGATGGCCGGGCCGGCAACCAGCGCCAGGCCGAGGCGCTGGCGGCGATGGTCGCCGCCGAGCTTGGTGCGCGTGCCGATCACCACGTTCTTGCTCCGCGCAATCCGTGGAGGGCCGCCGCGCCGCGCTGGCTGCCGTATGCCGGTCTGGGCTTCGACCGCGGCTGGCGGGCCCGGCTGGACCATGACCGTCCGGCCCTGGTGATCGGCTGCGGACGACAGGCGGCCTTGGCCACACGCATTGCACGCCAGCGGCTCGGTGTGGGCACCCGCTGCGTGCAGATCCTCGACCCGCGGCTGGGCCGCAATGCCTGGGACCTGCTGGTCCTGCCCGAGCACGATGTCTATCGGGACGAGTTCACCCTGACCTGCCGCGGCAGCCTGCATCCAGTCGATGCGCCATGGCTGGCCGCGGCGCGCGAGGACTTTCCGCTGATCGGCGACCTGCCCGGGCCGCGTCACGCGCTGCTGCTCGGCGGCCCGACCGCTGACAGCGACTGGCGCATCGAGCACGCGCGAAGCTGGATCGACAGTCTGCGCAGCTGGCGCGCGGCGCGCGGCGGCTCGCTGCTGCTGGTCGGCTCGTCGCGCACCCCACGGGCGTTGCGCGCGCGGTTGCTCGAGGCTACCGAGGACTTCGAGCTGCGCTGGCTCGGCGAGCAGGACGGCGAGAATCCGTATCCCGGCGCGCTGGCCTGGGCCGACGCCCTGCTGGTCAGCCCGGACTCGGCCAACCTGCTCAGCGAGGCCTGCGCCACCGAAGCCGTGGTGCGGCTTGCTGCCGATCCGGTCCAGCGGGGCCGGCAGTCCGGCCTGCAAGCATCCTTGATCGCTGCGCGGCGGGCGGCATGGCTGGATGCCCAGCCGCTCCCGGACGGTCCGCAGATTCCCCTGCGCGAGACCGCGCGGGTGGCGCGCGAGGTGATCGCGCGCCTCGGTAGCCAGCTGCTGCGCGACTGAGCCGCGGCCTACGCCAAGCTGTCACCGCGCGGTCATCGGCGGCACCTACGGTGGCCCGAATCTCATAGCTGGATCGCGCATGGCCGCCGCCACCTGGATGGACCGTTTCGACCAGCGACTGTTCTCGCTGGTCACCCACCGCTCGCTGGTCTACAACGCCTGTTGGGAAGACCCGGCCGTTGATCGCGACATCCTGCGCCTGTCCGCCGAGGACGACGTGCTGGTCATCACTAGCGCCGGCTGCAACGCGCTCGACTACGCGCTGCAGGCACCTCGCAGTGTCTGGGCGGTGGACGCCAACCCGCGGCAGAACGCCTTGCTGGCGCTGAAGGTCGCCGCGCTGCGCCTGCTGCCTTACTCGGACGTCTGGCAGCTGTTCGGCGAGGGCCGGCATCCTCAGGCGCGTGCGCTGTACCGGGAGCGCCTGCGCCCGGCGCTGGATCCGTTCTCGCAGCAGTACTGGGACAAGCGTATCGGCTGGTTCGATTCGCGTCGCGGCAGCTTCTACTATCACGGCTTGTCCGGCCTCGCCGCCTGGGGCTTTCGTCGCTACCTGGCCCTGCAGCCGAAGCTGCGCCACGCCTTCGCGCGCATGTTCGAGGCCGACAACGTCGAGGCCCAGCGCGAGATCTACCAGCGTGAAGTCGGCCCACGCCTGTGGACACGGCCGGTGAACTGGCTGCTCTCCAGCCAGCTGGTGATGAACCTGCTCGGCGTACCGCATCCACAGCGCAAGCTGGTCGAGCTGCAGCACGGCGGCCAGGTCGCTGGCTTCATCCGCGAAGCCATCGAATACGTGGTCTGCCGGCTGCCGCTGCGCGACAACTATTTCTGGCGGGTCTACTTCACCGGCCGATACACCCCGGAGTGCTGCCCGGAGTATCTCAAGCCGCATAACCACGCCGCGCTGCAAAGCGGGTTGCTCGATTGCCTGCGCTGGCGCACCGATACCGTCACCGGCTTCCTGCAGCAGCACGGCGGCAGCATCTCGCGCTTCGTCCTGCTCGATCACATGGACTGGATGAGCACCTACTACCCCGATGCCCTGCGCGAGGAGTGGGAGGCGATCATCCAGCGCGCCGCCCCGGGTGCGCGCATCCTGCTGCGCTCGGCGCAGTCGCAGCCGGCCTAC
>CAYGMG010000005.1:0-61914 GCA_964350895.1 uncultured Lysobacter sp. | reverse complement strand
CTGACCAGTAAAGGAAAGTTCTGGGGAGACCTCAGGTCCAAGACCCGCCCTACGCGAACGGCAAATCTGCGCCCTTCTTGGCCCTTGCGCCACGCTCAAATCGCGCCGGCGATCCCCGGCGGACTTGGTTTCGCAGCGGAGCCCGGATAGCCCGCCCAGGCGACGCCTGAACCCGGCCCCTGCCCGAACCGACACCGCACGCTCAAGCGCTAAGGGCTTCGAGCTGCTCGTACAGCGACAGCCATTCGGCTTCCATCTCGGCGTGGCGAGCGCGCAGCTCGGCCTGTTGGCGGCTTAGCTCGACGCTGCGTTTGCCGCCGTCGGCGTAGACCGCGGGGTCGGCAAGCTGCGCATCCAGCGCGGCGAGTTCGGCTTCCAGCTTGGCCATCGCGGACTCGACCTGCTTGAGTCGACTGCGCAACGGCCGCTCGCGCTCGCGCTGTTCGGCGCTGCTGCGGCGGCGCTGTTTGCTGCCGCTGTCGGCAGGTTCACCGGATGCGGCGCCAGCCTTGTCGGCGTGGGGCTTGCCGGCCTCGTTCGCGGCGCGGGTCCGCGGGTCGCCGCGGTCGCGCGAGCGCAGCCAGGCGGCATAGTCGTCGAGATCGCCCTCGAAGGGGATCACCTCGCCCTCGGCTACGCGCCAGAAGCTGTCGCAGGCAAGACCGATCAGATGCCGGTCATGGCTGACCAGGACCAGGGCGCCGTCGAACTCGGCCAGCGCCTCGGCCAGCGCCTCGCGCATGTCCATGTCGAGGTGGTTGGTCGGCTCGTCGAGCAGCAGCACGTTGGGCCGGGTCCAGGCGATCAGGGCCAGGGCCAGGCGCGCACGCTCGCCGCCGGAGAAGCCATCGACCACCTCGAAGGCGCGCTCGCCGGCGAAGTTCCAGCGGCCCAGCCAGTTGCGCAGCTCCTGCTCGCTCTTGCCCGGCGCGATTCGCGCCAGATGCTGCATCGGGCTTTCGCCCTCGCGCAGTGCCTCGACCGTGTGCTGGGCGAAGTAGCCGATGCGCGCGGCGCCGTGCATCAGCCGCTCGCCGGCCAGCGGCGCCAGTTCGCCGACCAGGGTCTTGACCAGGGTCGACTTGCCGGCGCCGTTGGGGCCGAGCAGGGCCACCCGGTCACCCGGCTCAAGGGCGAATTTGACGTTGTTCAGAATCACGTGATTGGTAATTGATGATTGGTGATTCGGTACAGCAGATCCGGCGGACTCTTGTGCTGCCTGCTCCTGCTCCTGCCCTTGCGAATCACCAACCACCCATCCCGAATCACCGCCGCTGGCATAGCCTGCGGCAATCCCGTCCAGCCGCAGCAAGGGACTGGGCAACTCCGGCGGGGTGTCGAAGGCGAAGCGGAACGGCGACTCGGCGCGCACCGCCTCGGTGCCGGCCAGCTTCTCCAGCCGCTTCATCCGCGACTGCGCCTGCTTGGCCTTGGTCGCCTTGGCCCGGAAGCGGTCGATGAAGCTTTGCAGGTGGGCGCGCTCGACCTGTTCCTTCTCGTGGGCGATCTGCTGCTGACGCAGCTGCTCGGCGCGCTGGCGCTCGAACGATGTGTAGTTACCCGAGTAGAGCCTGGCCCGGCCATCATGCAGATGAACCATCTGGTTGCAGACCCCGTCGAGGAACTCGCGATCATGTGAGATCACCACCAGGGTGCCCGGGTAGCGCAGCAGCCATTGCTCCAGCCAGAGCACCGCATCGAGGTCGAGATGGTTGGTCGGCTCGTCGAGCAGCAGCAGGTCGGAGGGCGCCATCAGGGCGCGGGCGACGTTCAGGCGCACCCGCCAGCCGCCGCTGAAGCTGGCCACCGCACGCTCATGGGTTTCCGGCGCAAAGCCGAGGCCGTGCAGCAGGCGTCCGGCGCGGGCGCGGGCGTCGTAGCCATCCAGCTCGTCGATCCGATGATGGGCCTCGGCGGCAGCCGCGTGGTCGCCGCGCGCGCTGGCCTCGGCCTCGGCCCTCAGCGCGGCAGATAGCGCGACATCACCGCTGAGCACATAGTCGATGGCGGCATCAGGCAATGCCGGGGTTTCCTGGGCGACGCTGGCGATGCGCAGGCCGCCGGGCAGGTCCAGGTCGCCGGCATCGGCTTCCAGATCGCCGAGCAGGCAGGCAAACAAGGAGGACTTGCCACAGCCGTTGCGCCCGACCAGGCCGACTTTCCAGCCTGCATGCAGGGTGAGGTCGACCGAAGACAGCAGCAAACGCCCCGCGCGACGCAGGGCAAAGGAACGAAAGGCAATCATGGGCGCGGAGTGTAATCGACGCTCCGCCCGCGCTCATCAGCTTATTGCCGGGCGAGCCCCCACGAACGGGGCGGGAGTGGCACACTGGCTGCGCATCCGGCCATCCACCGGGCAGTACGCCCCGGTTCATGGCCGGCGCCTGCCCCAAAACCAGAAACTGCCGGAGCCCGTCATGCCCAAGCTGTCGTTGCTGTCCGTAGCCGTCGTTGCCGCCCTTGCCGCCCCCTGCGCCTTCGCCCAGAGCGATGGCGAAGAGGATGCCCGCGAGCTCGAAACCGTAGTCGTCACCGGCACCCGCGTTTCCAACCGGTCGGCCAGCGAGACGCCGGCGCCGATCGATGTGGTCGGGGTGGAAACCCTGCAGCGCACCGGCGCACCGGAGCTGAACCAGGCACTGTCGGTTGCCCTGCCCTCGTTCAACTTCCCGCGCCCGGGTCTTGCCGACGGCACCGACACGGTGCGTCCGGCGACCCTGCGCGGCCTCGGGCCGGATCAGTCCCTGGTCCTGGTCAACTCCAAGCGCCGGCACGCAGCGGCTCTGGTCAACGTCAACGGCACGGTAGGCCGCGGCTCTTCGGCGGTCGACCTCAACACCATCCCGATGGCCGCCGTGCAGTCGGTTGAAGTGCTTCGCGACGGCGCCTCGGCGCAGTACGGCTCGGACGCCATCGCCGGGGTGATCAACGTCATCCTGCGGCGCGCCGCCGAGGGCGGCAATGCCACGGTCAGCTACGGCCAGCGCGATACCGAGTACACCACCCCGACCACCCCGACCCCGGCCGGCGCGAACTGGAGCGCGCCCTCCGAGATCAGCCGCGACGTGACCGACGGCGAGACGGTGACGGTATCGGCCTGGAAGGGCTTTGCCCTGGGCGAGGCGGGATACCTGACCGTGTCTGCCGAATACAAGGACGCCGAGCGCACCGAGCGCGGCGGCTATGACTTCCGCCAGCAGTATCCGCTGCTCAACGGCGGCTTCGACCCGCGCGAGGCCAGCATCGAGCGCTTCAATGCCTGGTATGGCGAGCCCGAAGTCGAGCAGAGCACCGTGTTCGCAAACTTCGGGGTCGACTACGACAGCGGCGCGCGGCTCTACGGCTGGGCCAGCTATCAGGCTCGCGAGGCCAGCTCGGCCGGCTTCTACCGCCGCGCGCTGGACGCCCGCAACGTGATCGAGATCTATCCCGACGGCTTCCTGCCGATCATCTCGCCGGACGTCGACGACACCAGCTTCGCCCTCGGCTACGAGTGGCAGTGGAACGACTGGTTCATGGACAGCTCGCTGGTCTACGGCAAGAACAAGATGCAGTTCACCATCGAGAACACCCTGAACCGCTCGCTCGGCCCGGCGAGCGGCACGGTGTTCGATGCCGGCGGCTTCGACTACGACCAGCTGGTGTTCAACTTCTCCGGCGTCAACTCGCTGGACGTCGATGGCCTGGCCTCCGCGCTCAACGTGGCCACCGGCATCGAGGCACGCCGCGAGGGCTACTCGATCTTTGCCGGCGAGCCGGACTCCTACCGCAATGGCGGCGTGCTGCTGAACGGCCAGCCGACCGCGTCCGGCGCCCAGGTGTTTCCCGGCTTCCGCCCGTCCAACGAGGTCAGCGAGGACCGCACCGCGATCGGCGTCTATGTCGACCTTGAGGCCAATCTGACCGAGAACCTGCTCGGCTCGGCCGCGCTGCGCGCCGAGGACTACTCGGACTTCGGCAGCAATGTTACCGGCAAGCTCGCCCTGCGCTACGACTTCAGCACCGCCTTTGCCCTGCGCGGCTCGCTGCAGAACGGCTTCCGCGCGCCCTCGCCACAGCAGCAGTTCTTCACCGCCACGTCCACCAACTTCATCAACGGCGTGCCCTTCGACATCACCACCTTCCCGGTCAGCGACCCGGTGGCCCGCGCGCTCGGCGCCCAGGAGCTGGACGCCGAGGAGTCGGTCAACTTCTCGCTTGGCGCGGTGATGAACTTCGGTGATGTCAGCGTCACCGTGGATGCCTACCGGATCGATATCGACGACCGCATCGTGCTGTCCGAGAACCTGACCCAAACCAATGTGCGCGATTTCCTCGCAACACAGGGTTTCATCGGCATCGGCGGCGGGCGCTTCTTCATCAACGGCGTCGACACCGAAACGACGGGCGTCGACGTGGTGGTGAGCTGGCCCTGGGATACCGACAATCTCGGCAAGTTCGACTTCACCCTGGTCGGCAACTACAACGAGACCGAGGTGACCCGGGTGCCGACCACGCGCGAGCTGGCGGCGCTGGATCCTGCCCCGGTGCTGTTCGGTCGGGTCAACGTGCTGACCTTCGAGGAAGGCAATCCGAAGGACAAGATCGGCGGCATCGTCAACTGGGCCCAGGGCATGCTCGGCGCCACCCTGCGCGCGACCCGCTATGGCGAGGTGCTCGATCCGGGCACCACGGCAGCCTTCGATGTGCAGCTGCCGGCGCGGACCCTGGTCGATCTGGAAGGCCGGGTACAGTTCAACGACAGCCTGCGTCTGGCGATCGGCGCCGAGAACGTCTTCGACCAGTATCCGGAAGCCTTCCCGATCAACCGCAACACCACCGGCAACACGCCGTTCTCCAACTACTCGCCGTTCGGACGCTCGGGTCGCCTGGTGTATGCCCGGTTGAGCTTCGACTTCTGATATCGGTCAGCGCTTGAATGCCTGGCGCGGAGCTTGTCGTCCGCGCCAGGCAGCTCGCCGAAAGGCCTTTCCGCCCCGACCGCAGCGCGCTCGGGAAGTACAGGCCGATCCGACTGTTCGCTCCGCTCAGCCTACCCGGAAGCGCTGCGCCGCCTGCTCCAGCGCCTCGGCATGCTCGCTCAGCTGACGACTTTGCAGGGCCGCATCCTCGACCACGCCGGTGCTTTCCTGGGTGGTCTGCTCCATGTCGCCGACCGCCCGGGTCACCTCGGCGATGCCGCGCGCCTGCTCGGCCGAGGCCGCCGAGATCTCGGCGATCAACTGGCTGACCCGGCGCACCGATGCCACCACCTCGCCCATGGTGCGCCCGGCCTGCTCGACCAGGGCCGACCCTGACTGCACGTTGCCCACCGAGGTCTGGATCAGCGACTTGATCTCCTTGGCCGCTTCCGCCGAGCGCTGGGCCAGCGCCCGCACCTCACTGGCGACCACCGCGAAGCCACGACCCTGCTCACCGGCACGGGCTGCCTCGACCGCCGCGTTCAGGGCCAGGATATTGGTCTGGAAGGCGATGCCGTCGATCACCGCGATGATGTCGGCGATGCGCTGTGAGGACTGGCTGATGTCGCTCATCGTCTGCACCACCTTGCCCACCACGGCGCCCCCTTCTTCGGCGACCCGGGTGGTGCCATCGGACAGCTCGCGGGCCTCGCCGGCACTCTGCGCGTTCTGCTGCACGGTGGCATTGAGCTGCTCCATCGACGCCGCCGACTGCTCGAGGCTGGCCGCCTGGCGCTCGCTGCGCGCGGAGAGGTCCTGGATGCCCTCGCTGAGTTGGTTCGCGGCGCCATGGATTTCCTGCGCCGAGCGCCGGATATCTCCGACCAGCGCCTGCAGCTGCTGCATGGCGGCATTCGCATCCTGGCTGAGCCGGGCAAAGTCGCCGCCACCACGGCGTGGCAGGCGCGCCGTCAAATCGCCGCGCCCAAGCGCGCCAGCAAAGCGGCTGAAGTCCTCGACCAGGGCACCGACATCGCTGAACAGCTGGTTGATATCGGCGCCTAGCGCCTTCTGGAAGCCGTCGAAGCCCTCCAGGTCAAGCGCCTGCCGGGTCTGCCCGGCTGCAAACGCCTGCACCGCCTGCGACTGCCGCGCCTGGAAGCTGGAGAACACCTTGACCATCCGCTCCAGCGCGGCCTGTAAACGGGCGTACTCGCCTTTCACTTCACCGAGCGAAGTCTCGGGAAACTGGCCGCGTGACAGTCCATCCATCGCATCGGCCGCTGCCTTCACCAAGCGAGCGCTGCGCTCGGCACCCGCATTCAGCGCGCTGAGGATGCGTGCCACTTCGCCCTCGGTGCCTTGCGCATCGACGCGCCGTGAAAAGTCTCCGGAGGCCTGCGCCGCGACCAGTTCGGCCACCGCGTCCAGATGCTGGCCCAGCTGGGCGCCGGCATCGGCCAAAGCGCGCGCGGCGCTGTCTGGCGCTGCGTCCTGCATCGCACGCACCGCGGCCAGATCACCGCTGGCCAGCCGCTTGGCCGCCGCCTTGATCGCCCCGGCATCGGCGCCGAGACGTTTGGCATCACGCTGCAGGCCGTTAGCCATGAACACCAGAAAGGCAGCTTCGGCGACCACGAAGGCGGCGTGGATCAGCAGGATGGAAAAACTGAAGTAGCCCTCGGGGTAGGCCCAGACCGGGGCGCCACGCAGCTGCAACCAGCCAAACAGCGCGTGATGGACGGCGATCACCGCGGCGGCGGTGACCACGGCGCGCCAGTCGCGGTAATAGACCAGGGCCGCGAGCAGGACAAAGATGGCGAAATGCATTTCCAGCATGCCATGCGCCTGGTGGATCAGCGCGGCCGACAGCACCATGGTGGCCGCCGACGCAACCAGCCGGGTCAGCAGGCTTCCCGGTTGCAGGCGAGCGAGCGCGGCCACCACTGCCACGGTAGGCAGGCTGACCAGGACAAAGGTGCCCCAGCTGCCGTTGGCCGCGGCGATCCCGGCGCTGGCCAGTCCGGTCACGCTGCACAGTGCAAGCACCAGACGGTCGGCGCTGGCGCGCAGCGTGGTCAGATAATCGGTGTGCTGCATGGTGAGTCCTCCTAGCCTCAGTGGTTAGCCAGCATGGCCCCCGGCGGCGCCGTGCACGGGCACCAGCCCGGCCAGACGCGCCCTGTCTGCGCGGCGCTCAGTGCGCCACCCAGCCGCCCCACCGCGCTCAGGCAATGATCCGGGTTGCTGCGCAGGAAAGCCATCAGCAGGGCTCCGCTGCGGTCGAACAGCAGGGTATCGATCCTGAAGCCGCCGGCCAGTGAACTCGCCAGCTGCCAGCGCGGCGCTTCGGCGTTCGCCACTTGATGCACCCGCACACCCAACCGGGAGGCTTCGGCCAACAGCGACTCGCCGGCGCCCGCCACGCAATCGCAGGGCGGCAGCAGGACCAGAACCGGCTGATCGACTCTATTGGCCTGACCACGCCACCAGAGCTCGGCCTCGAGGACAAAATCGGCCTCGGCAACCGGATCGCTCAGGGCGAGACGCGGCGCCACCGCGAGATTGAAGAAGGCGGCCGATACGAAGCCCAGCCATATCGCCACCAGCAGGATGGCAAGGCGTCGACGTGCGGAAGCGGCATGGGCGGACGGAGCGTGATTCATGGCCAGTCACCCGGAAAGGTACAGTACGCGGCATGGGCCGACACCTGTGCGGCCGGAGACTCACCGTGAGCGATGCTGTCGAAGGAAACGTCGAAGGCCTGGATGAGGCACTGCTGCTGAGCGTCGAGGATGCGCGCATCCTCGGCTGTCTGATCGAGAAGGAGTCGACCACACCCGAGCAGTACCCGCTGACCCAGAACGCCGTGCAGCTGGCCTGCAACCAGAAGACCAGCCGTGATCCGGTGATGGAGCTGGAGAGCGGCGCGGTGGGCCATGCCCTGCGCCGGCTGGAAGAGCGGCGGCTGGTGCGCAGCGTGCACGGCTCACGCGCACAGCGCTACGAGCACCGCTTCGCCGAAGCCTACGCGGTGACCCGCGCCCAGCAGGCCCTGCTTGGCCTGCTTATGCTGCGCGGCGCCCAGACCGCGCCGGAGCTGCTGCAGCGCGCCGAGCGCCTGCACGAGTTCGCCGATCTCGACGAGCTGCAGCACGCCCTTGATCGACTGATCCAGCGCGCCCCGCCCCTGGTCGTGCGCGTGCCCAAATCGGGCGGCCAGCGCGAAGACCGCTTCATGCATCTGTTAAGTGGCCCGGTCGACGTCGAAGCGTTGCCCCAGCAGGGCGGCCCCAGCCCGCGCAGCGCAGCGATCGGCCGCGACGAGCTACTCGACCGGATAGCGATGCTGGAAGCCCGGATCGAAGCACTGGAAGGCCGCCTGCGCCACGATTGAGCGCCCGCCCCTGAGCAGCGAGATTGCAAGCAAGCGGAGGCATTCGGGGTGCGGCGAGGGGAGAAGTCGAAAGTGGGCGCATGGTGCGCCTTCGCGCGGGATGCGCATCCAGGCGTCGCGTCATCCCCTCGAAGGCGCACTGCTGTCCGGGGAAACTCGAAAGCCTTCCAACCGCGCCCCCCCCGCGTAGGCGGGGGTCCAGCTCCTGCACTGCAAGCCGTTGATATTTCAGAGAAACGCTGGATTCCCGCCTGCGCGGGAATGACGATTCGGCAGTGAGTGGAGCTCAGAAGCAGGCCTTGGGCGCATAGCGGTCCTTGTCTCTAGCATCCCCACCCGCCATCGCAGGCTACTGCTGCCTCTTGCGGTACTCACCCAGAAAAGCGGTGCTCCAGGTCGCGCCGTTATCGCTGCTCTGCTCCCAGTGCTGCTCGACCACGCCGTCATCGCGAAGGGTCCAGCGGATGCGCTGGCGCGGGCCTTCTGCGTCTGGGCTGGATTCGAGCAACATGACGCCCGGATGCGGCGAGCTGCCTGATAGCCGGAGCACACCGCCGCGGCCATCGATCCAGACCTGGTGCCAACGCTGGTCACGGCGGTCGTAGAAGTTGAGGCTGGTGCCGGTGAGGCCGCTGGCGCCGCGCCATTCCTCGCGCAGCACGCAGCCGTTCTGCTCGCTCGTGATGATGTTGCGGCCGGCGGGCTTGTCCTGCGCGCTGACCTCCCAGTCGCCAATCCAGAAATCGAACTGGCGATGCTCGGCGCCGCGACAGTCCGCTGCAGCGGGTGGCGGAGCCGGAGCAGCGTGTTCCGCGGAGAGCAGGCCCAGCACCAGCAACGATGCGGCGAACATGGTCATGGCGATCCCCTTTGCGGTCCGAGAAGACGACGCCTCCACCCTACGCCCTGGCGGCGCAGGCCATCGCTCCGCCTATCGCGCCGCCCGCTCGCTGCGCCGCTCATCCGAAGAAGGCGTAGCAGACCGAGCTCGCAGCGGCGACGCCTCTGCCCGCAGCGCCGAAGCGCCGCAGCGCCGCAGCGCCGTAAAGCAGGTCATTGCCTCACCACGCGGGGCTTCTGGTCACCCAAGGCATGCGACCGGCCACGCTCTGGGCTCGAAGGATGTCTTGCGCGATGCGCTCGCCGAAAGGGTCGTCGCCGCCCCTCCGGCAGGGTTGAGGATCACCGCAGCGGCGGCAGGTCGTCCGGTATCTTCAGCGCCGCTTCCAGCCGGGCATAGCGCGGGTCGTCGCGCAGCCCGCGCAGCAGCGGGTCGAACTTGAGGTACAGGACGCTGCTGTCGCCCCCGCGCATCGCGCGCTCGATCCAGGCCACGGCGGCGTCGTGCTCGCCCCGCCAGGCGTGCACCGCGCCGGCCCAGTATCCGTCGGGAACCGCAAACTGGTCCTTGAGCTTCTGCAGGGCGAGGTCGGACGCAGCGCGATCGCCGCGCTCGTGTTGGGCGATGGCGGTGCCGACAAGCCGAAACAGGGTCGAGGACAGCTCCAGCCTCCGAAGCGCGGCGTCGTGCTGGCCTTCGAGGATGTCACACAGCGCCAGATAGAAATTCGTATGCGGGTTCTCGGGCAGATCCTCGAGCTGCAGCAGCAGGACCGCGCGGGCGTTGCGGGTGTCGCCGAGGCCAAGATAGTGCCAGCCCTGGTTGCGCCGTGCGCCGGATTCGGGGTCAAGCGCAATGGCCTGGGCATCCAGCGAGATCGCCTCATCGAGGCGACCCAGTGAGGCGGCGACCCGCGCCTTCCAGATCAGGATCGCCGCGGACTCACCGCCCGGCGTGCGCTCTGCCGCGGCGCGGATGTCGTCCAGCGCGCCCTGCCAGTCGAAAAAGTACAGCAAGCGCATCTCCGAGCGCAGCAGGTAGTTCGTGGGCTCGTCCGGCGCCAGGGCCAGACCGCGGTCCATGGCGGCAATCGCCCTGGATCGCCCGGTGACCAGCTCGTCGCGGGTGTCGGCGTAGTAGCCGCTGCCACCGTACAGCCCACCCAAGGTCAGCCAGGCATCGGCATAGTTGGGGTCCAGATCGAGGGCCTGCTCGATCAGGGCCATGGCGCGGCGGTGGCTGTTCGGATCGTTGTTGCCTCCGAACAGGGTCGCGGCGCGCAGAAAGCTGCGGTACGCCTCCTCGTTGGCCGTGCCGCGCCCGCGCTCGGGATCGTGACCCCAGCGATCCGGGTGATCGCCGAGGCCGGCCAGCAAGGCGCCGGTCAGATCTTCCAGCAGGGTGGCCTGGTCGATCGCCGCGCGCTCGAAGACCTGCGTAGTGGAGGCGAGCCGTCCCTGCACATCGTGCAGGTGCATGACCACGCGCAGCCGGCCGCGGTCGCGCGACAGCTCGCCGCGCAGCAACAGGTTTGCGCCGAGTTCGCGCGCAATCAGATCGGAGTCACGCTGATCTTCGCGGTGCCGCAGCGAATCGGCACGCTTGACGACGCGCAGGGCGGGCACCCGCTGGACCTGGTCGCGCAAATGGTTGCCGATGCCGTCGGCCAACATTCCGAGTGAGCGGTCGGCGCTCAGATCGCGAAACGGCAGCACGGCGATCACCTCGAGGCCCTTTGGCTCGCGATCATGCACGTCAGCCGGCGATGTCTCAGGCAGCCGCAAGCCGAGCGCGGCCAAGGCCCCTATCAGCAGCAAGCCAAGCATCAGCAGCATCGCCCGCCGGCCCGCGGCACCGCTGGCCGGCGCCACCGCGGGCGCGATCGACGCGGCGGCCGTGAGGGCGGAGATCGGCTCCACCTCGGCCTGTAATCGATAGCCGTAGCCGTGCACGACGCGTATCACGCTGGCGTCCTGGTCCCCGATCGCCTGCCGGAGCCTGCCGATCGCCTTCGCCAGCGAGTTCTCCGACACGACCCGGCCAGGCCAGCCCACGCCAAGCAGCGCTTCCTTGGCGACGACGGCACCGGCGTGCGCTACCAGATGTGCGAGCAGGGCGTAGGCGCTGCGTTCAAGCGGCAGTTCGGCGCCATCGCGGGTTGCCCGGCACTGGCGTAGGTCGATCTCGATGTCGGCAAACCGCCAACCGGTCTGCGATGCCGCTTTCCCGTCCTCGGAAGTCGACGCGTTCTGCGGCACCGGCATGCGGCAAGGCTCTGATTTTCTGGGTGGTCAGAAACTACCAGAACTTTTCAGAGTTCAGCCATAGCCAGCTTTCGACCCGGCATGCGCGAATCTGCGCTGTCCCGATACGGAGAGCCGCAATGCCCCGAACCATCCCTTGGCTGCTCCTGCTGCTCGGCCTCGCCACCAGCCTGGCGAGCCTGGCCGCACCACCGCAGACCCTGGCTTATCAAGGCCGACTGGCTGATGCCGGCGGCAACCCGATCAACAGCGCCCTGGCGATCACTTTCCGGCTTTACGAACAGGCCGCGGGCGGCAGCGCGCTGTGGACAGAAACGCAGCCTGGCGTCGACGTCGATGGCGGCAACTTCGCCGTCGAACTCGGTGCGATCACGCCGCTGCCCAGATCGATATGGGGGCGCCAGATCTACCTTGGCATCCAGATTGCCGGTGACAGCGAGATGGCGCCGAGGCCGCCGCTGACCGCCGCGCCCTTCGCGCTGCGCGCGGCCGGCACGATGCGTCGAACGCTCGTGGTATCGGCCGAAGGCACGCCGCTGCAGAACGGTGCGGCCCTGCTCGCCGCGGTATCCGGCATCAGCGACGCCAGCGCCGCCAGCCCGGTGGCGGTGGAGCTTGATGCCGGGGTGTACGACCTTGGCAGTGTCAGCCTTGTCATGCCCTCTTTCACCACCATTCGCGGCCGCGGCAGCGAGACGGTGCTCACCTCGAGCAACGCCAGCAGCGGCGTCACGCTGCTGGGCTCGGCCACCTTGCACCTTGGCAGCGATACCGCGGCACGCGACCTGGTGGCCATCAACACCGGCATTCCCGCTAGCGATGCGTCCTACTCGACCTGGGGCATCCGGGTCGGCGTTCTCGACAGCACCGACGCGGCCGAGAACGTATCGATTGAACGTGTGGTAGGGGAGGCCTCGGCACCCACGGGCGCCCTGGGACAACGTGCCGGCATCTCGATCTGTGCCTACAACAGCCGCGCTACCGCGATCACCGGCCGCGCGATCGGCGGGCTGTTTGCCAGCGGTCTGCGTGGCGACTGCCCCTTCACCCAGAACCTGGTGATCGACGGGGCGGTGATCGAGTCGTTCGCCGCTTCCGACGGCGCGCGCGGCGCCCTGCTGGTCGCCGGCCGCGGTAACGTCTACCGCGGCCTCGAGATCAAGGTGGAGATCCTGCCGTCCGCGCAGAGCGCCTACGGCGTGCGCATCTTCGAGTTGGGCGCGTTCCCCTCCACTGGCCCCGAGGGCGAGCTGGTCGACAGCACGATCCGCATGCTGGGCGACGCCTCGGTGATCTCGAACGCGGGCACCATTTCGGGCTTCCAGACCGAGATCGGTGCGCAGTTCGCGCGGCTGCAGCGCGTCGACATCGTGATGGCCGGCGTTCGCGGCGGACGGGTTCAGGGCATCTGGCTGCGCGACAACGCCAGCAACGCGCCGGCGCTGGCCAGCCTGCGCATCGAGGACAGTTCGATCCGCATCAGTGGATACCAGGACCCGGCCATCTTTCAGAGCCCGCTGATGGGCATTCGCTTCGATGGTTTCACACCCGCCGTCAGTGGCAGCCGGGTGGAGGTGACCTGCCTGCCGGGCAGCGCCAACGCCTGCATCGGGGTCGGCCAATCCTCCAGCGCGCAGATACCGCCGACCGGCAGCGCGCCGCTGCAGCTGTTCCGATCATGGGTGAAGGTCCGCCAGTTGTCGCAGGACGCCAGCGCCAGCGTCGTGGGACTGCAGCTGCTATGGCAAGCTGCGGTCGGCCAGAGCACCCTGTTCGCTTCGCGGACCGGCGGCGTGCCGGCCACCGGGATCAGCCTGATCAACCCGGCTGCCAACATGTCGGTGTCCGGCTCCAGCATCGTCGTGCACGACGACTCGGGCGCGAATTCCCTGTGCCTTTTCGCCGGCCCCAGCGGCGCCAGTGGCTCGTGGTACGGCAACGTCTCGCAGGGCACGCGCTGCGATGGCGGTCAGGTCGCCATGGCCTGTGCCGGCAACACCGCCAGCGGCGTGGGCTTTCTCGCCAGCACGTGCCCATAGGATAAATCGCCATGCGCAGCCTGCATCTCGCAACGGCGCTCGCCGCCCTGCTGGCGCTGTCTCCTGGCCATGCCGGATCGACCGATGCCTACAGCACCCGCTTCCGCCTGATCGCCCCGAGCCCGGCAAGCACTTCGGCCGTGGCGCAGTCGCCGGTCTACCGGGTGTATCTGGTTGGCGGCAGCGGCCAGGCGGTCGGCCTCTCGGCCAGCTCAGGCGCCAGCGTGAACGCGGGCGGGGCGAGCAACCAGTTGCCCAGCGCGCGCATCTTCCGCAATGGGCTGGAGGACTGAGCTGCGCCGTGGGTCAGAGCCGACCCTGATCCGGGCGTCGCGGGCTCTTGGCGCAGCGCACCCACCGGCGAGCCGGCCGGCGCCCTGGGCGTGGGCAGATTCGCGGCGCTGTCCAGGTAGCAAGATCGGTCGGCGCTCATCCGAAGAAGGCATAGCAGACAGCAATCGCCGCCATGATCCCGGCGCCATCTGCGACCAGGGCACAGCCCACCGCGTGGCGGACGCGGCGGATGCCGACCGCGCCGAAGTACACCGCCAGCACGTAGAAGGTGGTCTCGGTGCTGCCCTGCAGGGTCGCTGCCAGCAGGGCCGGGAAGCTGTCGACGCCGTGGTGCTGCATGGTCTCGATCAGCAGGGCGCGCGCCGCGCTGCCGGAGAACGGCTTGGCAAACGCGGTCGGCAGGGCGTCGACGAAACGGCCGTCGAGGCCGCCCACGGCGACCAGCCAGCGCACGCCCTCCAGCGCCACGTCCAGTGCGCCCGAGGCCCTTAACACACCAATTGCGCAAAGCATCGCCACGAGGTAGGGCAGCAGGTCGCGGGCGACCTCGAAGCCCTGCTTGGCGCCCTCGACGAAGGCCTCGTAGACCGGGACGCGACGCAGCGCGCCGGCGATGAGGAAGGCCATCACCACGCCGAGCAGGGTCAGGTTGCCGAGCAGAGAGGACAGCTGCGACAGCGCCGTTGCGGTCAGTCCGGCCAGCAAGGCAATGAAGCCGCCGAGCAGCAGGCCGCTGCCGAGCAGCCAGGCCAGCACCACCGGGTCACGCAGGCGCAGTCGCTGGACCAGGGCCACGGCCAGCAGCCCGGCCACGGTCGAGGCGCAGGTGGCGAGCAGGATGGGCAGGAAGACCAGGGCCGGCTCGGCTGCGCCCTGCTGCAGCCGATAGACGAAGATGCTCACCGGCAGCACGGTCAGCCCCGAGCTGTTGAGCACCAGGAACAGGATCTGCGCGTTGCTGGCGGTGTCCTTGAGCGGGTTCAGCTCGTGCAGGGCGCGCATCGCCTTGAGCCCGATCGGCGTCGCCGCGTTGTCCAGACCCAGTCCGTTGGCGGCGAAGTTGAGGGTCACCAGACCCACCGCCGGATGGCCGCGCGGCACCTCGGGCATCAGCCGCGCAAACAGCGGACCGAGCAGCCTCGCCAGCCCTTCGATCAGCCCCGCACGCTCGCCGATTGCCAGCAGGCCCAGCCACAGGGTCAGGGTGCCGAACAGCAACACCATCAGCTCCACCGAAAGGCGGGCCATGTCGAACAGCGCGGCGACCATGGCGGCGAACACCTCGGCCTCGCCGCCAAGCAGCCAGCGAGCCAAGCCGCTGAGCATGGCGACCAGGAAGAAGCCCAGCCACAGCCAGTTCAGCACGGCCGGCCCTCGGCATCGAGGCGGGCCCGGTACAGCCAGTGCAAGGACAGCGGATGATCCGCAGGCAGGCGCGGATGGGCGAAGTCGGCCAGCCGGTCACGACGCAGGCCGAGACGTTCCATCAGGCCCCACGACACCCGGTTCTCCGGCACCGTGAAACTGACCACGTCCAGCACGCCCGATCGCTGGCGCAGGTCACGCAAGGTGGCCTCGGCGGCCTCGCGGGCATAGCCACGCCCCCACGCGGTGGTGGCCAGCCGCCAGCCGATCTCGATGGCCGGGGTGAACGGCGCCTCGAAGGGCACATGCTGGGCACCGACAAATCCGAGCAGGGCCTCGTCCGCGGCGCGCTCGACCGCCCACAGGCCAAAGCCGTGGGCGTCGAAGTGCGCCTCGATGCGCGCGATCAGGGCGTCGCTGAGCTGCCTGGGCAGGGCCCCTGCGAGATAGCGCGCCACCTCGGGATCGGCATTGATCGCGGCGAACGGCGCCGCATCTTCGGCGCGCCAGCGACGCAGGATCAGGCGTGCGGTCTTGATCTGCATCGTGGTCGGCCGCGCGGCGCCGACAGCAGGCGCCCGGTCAGCCGCCCTTGCCCTTGGCGAACAGCTGGTCGAGCTTCTCCTCGTAGCTGTGATAGTCGAGGTAGTCGTAGAGCTCGGCGCGGGTCTGCAGACGGTCGATGATGTGCTTCTGTGTTCCGTCGCGTCGCACCGTCTGGTAGAAGTCCAGGGCTGCCTTGTTCATGGCGCGGTAGGCGCCGCAGCAGTACAGCGCCATGTCGACGCCAGCCTCGCGGAGCTCGTCCGTGTCGTAGAACGGGGTAGAACCGAATTCGGTCAGGTTGGCGAGGACCGGCACCTTGACCGCCTCTTTGACGCGACGGTAGTCATCCAGTGAGCGCATCGCCTCGGGGAACACCATGTCGGCGCCGGCTTCGACATAGGCGACGGCACGCTCGATCGCCGACTCCAGGCCTTCAACCGCTGCGGCATCCGTGCGCGCCATGATCACGAAACCCGGATCGCGCCGGCCATCCACCGCTGCCTTCACTCGATCGACCATTTCCTGGGTCGAGACCACCTCCTTGCCCGGGCGATGGCCACAGCGCTTCTGCCCCACCTGATCCTCCATGTGCACGGCGGCGACACCGGCGCGCTCGAACGAACGGATCGTGCGGGCGATGTTGAAGGCCCCGCCCCATCCGGTGTCGATATCGACCAGCAGCGGCAGGTCAGTCGCTTCGACGATGCGGCGGGCATCGATCAGCACGTCTTCCATCGAACTGATGCCGAGGTCGGGCATGCCCAGCGAGTTGGCGGCGACGCCGCCACCCGACAGGTACAGCGCCTGGTAGCCGACGCGTTTCGCCATGCGCCCGGCGTAGGCGGTGATCGCGCCCATTACCTGCAGCGGGGACTCGGCCTTGAGGGCAGCGCGGAAGGCGGCGCCAGCGGATGGGTTGCTCATATGACACCTCGCAAGGCAGGTCTTTGCCCGCCGTGGTTGCACTTGGACAGCTTGGCGGCGCTGGCTGGACTGGTCGGCATGCGGTGCGCCGGGGCGCACCCTTTGGACTGCGGTGCGCCGGAGCGCATCCTATGGATCCACCGGGCCGCGCCGCACGGCCCAAAGCAGAAGGCGACCCGGAGGCCGCCTTCGCGTAAACAGCCTGTTAAAGAAGATGCGCCACGCCGGCGCGCTCTTCTTCCAGCTCGGCAAGCGTCTTGTTCATCATCTCGCGCGAGTAGTCGTCGATCGGCAGGTCCTGCACGATGCTGTACTTGCCGTCCTTGCAGATGACCGGGTAGCCGTACATCACGTCCTTCGGAATGCCGTAGCTGCCGTCGGACGGAATACCCATGGTCACCCACTTGCCGTTGGTGCCCAGCACCCAGTCATGGATGTGGTCGATGGCGGCATTCGCCGCCGAGGCCGCCGAGGACAGGCCGCGGGCCTCGATGATCGCCGCGCCGCGCTTGCCGACCTTGGGGATGAAGGTCTCGCGGTTCCAGGTCTCGTCGCCGATCTTTCCCTTGAGCGAGTCGCCACCGACGGTGCAGAAGCGGTAGTCGGGGTACATGGTCGGGCTGTGGTTGCCCCACACCACCAGCTTCTCGATATCGGCCACCGGCACGCCGCCCTTGATCGCCAGCTGGGACAGGGCGCGGTTGTGGTCCAGACGCAGCATGGCGGTGAAGTTGTTCGGGTCGAGGTCGGGGGCCGACTTCATCGCGATGTAGGCATTGGTATTCGCCGGGTTGCCGACCACCAGCACCTTTACCCCGCGCGAGGCGACCTTGTTGAGCGCCTTGCCCTGCACGGTGAAGATCTCGGCGTTCTTCAGCAGCAGGTCCTTGCGCTCCATGCCCGGGCCGCGCGGCATCGCGCCGACCAGCAGGGCAACGTCGGCGTCCTTGAAGGCGACTTCCGGGTCATCGGTGCCGACCATGCCGGCGAGCAGCGGGAAGGCGCAGTCCTCCAGCTCCATCATCACCCCGCGCAGGGCGGCCTGGGCCTTCTCCATCGGCAGCTCGAGCATCTGCAGGATCACCGGCTGATCCTTGCCCAGCATCTCGCCGGAGGCGATACGGAACAGCAGGGAGTAGCCGATCTGGCCGGCGGCGCCGGTGACTGCAACGCGAACGGGGGTCTTCATGGATGGCTCCGTGATGGGTGATTGGTGATGGATGATTCGTGATCAGTGCGTTGGCGCCGCGGTCCGCGAAGACTTGCTGCTCTTGCGAATCACCATTCACCAATCACCAATCACGTGGCTTAGACCAGCTCGGTCAGAAAGGCGCGAATGCGCTCGATGCCGTCCATCAGCTGGGCGGTCGGGCAGGTGTAGGAAATACGCAGGGCGTTCGGCTCGCCAAAGGCCGAGCCCGGCACGCAGGCCACGCCCTTGGCTTCGAGCAGCGCGTTGCACAGGTCGACATCGTTGTTGATCGGCGTGCCCTTGTGCGACTTGCCGAAGGCGAAGGAAACGTCCGGGAACACGTAGAAAGCACCCTGCGGACGCGGGCACTTAAGGCCGGGGACGGTTTCCAGCACCGCAATCACCTGGTCGCGCTTGTCCTGGAATTCGCGGGTCCGCGCGTGCGGAACGTCCTGCGGGCCGGACAGCGCAGCGATCGCCGCGGCGGTGGTCACTTCCGGGATATTGGTGATGTGGTTGGAGTTGAGCGTGGTGTGCGCCTTGGCCACGACTTCCGGTCCGGCCATGAAGCCGACACGCCAGCCCGGCATGCCATAGGTCTTGGACAGCGAGTCGACGAAGATCACCCGGTCGCGCAGTGAGGGCTCGACGTGGACGAAGTTGTGATAGCCCAGGCCGTCGAAGATCATCGTGTTGTAGATGTCGTCGGAGATGATCCAGGTCTCCGGATACTTCACCAACACTTTCGCCAGGGCGGCGATCTCCTCGCGGGTGTACACCATGCCGGTCGGATTGGACGGGTTGTTGAACAGGAACACCTTGGGCTTGTGCTCGGCCAGCGCGGCATCAAGCTGTTCCGGCAGCAGCTTGTAGTTCTGCGCCGCCGGGCACGGCAGGGTGACTGCCTTGGCATTGCAGATGTCGGCGATGTCGACGTAGGTGGTCCAGTAGGGCGTCGGGAAGGCGATCACGTCGCCCTCGTCGAGCAGGGCCTCGGCCAGATTGTAGAGGATGTGCTTGGCGCCGATCCCGGTCGAGCAGTGGGCCCGCGTGTAACCAGTCAAGCCCAGCGCTTCGATATGGGCCAGGAAGGCATCGAGCAGCGCATCGGCGCCGCGATTGCTACCGTACTGCCCGGAGTCCTTGGCCAGCGCCTCGCGCGCCGCGGCATAGACGTGCTCGCCGGGGAGGAAATTGGGAACGCCGATGGAGAAGCTGATGATGTCGCGACCGGCCGCCTTGAGGGCCTTGGCCTTTTCGGCGACGGCCATGATGGCACTGGGCTTGGCACGGCTCATACGGCGGGCTAGCGCGGGCATTTCGGCTCCATCAGCGGGGGGAAAACAGGCGCGGAAGTTTAGCATAGGCCCCTCTCCTGCCCGGCCCATTGCGGGACTGCCAAAGCCGCTACTGGCGCTGCTGATCGGCTGCCTGCTGGGCGGCTGCGGCGTGCCGGTTCGCCCGCCCCCTCCCGCCTGGGAGGCGCCCGACACCGAACCCGCGCTGCTCGCACTGCTCTGCCGTCTTGAGCCCGACTGCCGCTGGCTGCGCCTGCGCCTGTACGACACCGACCAGCCGCTGGCCGAGATCCGCTATCGCTTCGAGATCGTGCTCAGCCGCGGCATGCTGGAGCGCACCGCCAGCGAAGCCGAGCGGGCCTTCCTGCTCGCCCACGAGCTGGCCCACGCCCGCCTTGACCACCGCGCGCCGCGCAATGCCGACACCCGTCTGCCACTGGAGCTGGCGGCCGATGCGTGGGCCGCGCAGCGCCTGCGCGAGACCGGCATCGATCCCGGCGCCGGCATTGAACTGCTGCAGCGGCTGCGTGATGAGGTGGCCCACTCCGAACCCGCCGCGCCGCGCGTTGAAGAGGCACTGGCCGAGTACCGAGAGCGGATCTCGGCCATGCAAAGCCGGCCGCCCTAGGCCCTAGTGTCCTGTCCCGGCGAGCGTCTGCTCACTGGCGATGCCCGCCAGCCCATCGCTGCTTTGAATCTGCAGCGGCTGACCGGGCTGCACGCGCTCCGCGCCGCGCACGACCAGGCGGTCGCCAGGCGCCAGCTCACCGCTGACCGCCACCCATCGATCAACCGTCGCACCGAGCTCGACCGGCACCCGCTCGGCGGTGTTCTCGGCGCTGACCCTGACCACGAACCGCTGGCCCGGGCGCAGCACGATCGCATCCTCGGGGACGGCGAGCTGCTCGCTGGCCGCCGCCGAGGGCAGACCAACCTCCATGGCGCTGCCGATCAGCGGCGCAGGCCCGTCCAGGCTCACCCGAAGCTCGAACTGGCGCGAGGCGCTGTCGCCAACCGGCACCACCGCACGCACCGTGCCGCTCAGGCGGACATCGCCGTGACGCACCGCAAGCGCATCGCCGGGGCGCAGCAGGGCGGACAGCGACACCGGCGCGCGCGCCTGCAGCTCGACGCCGTGCGTATCGACCAGGCGCAGCAGGGGCGTTCCCGGGACCAGGTACTCGCCTTGCGCGGCGAGCCGCTCGACCACGGTGCCGGCGAACGGCGCTCGCACGGTGGCCAGCGACAGCCGGTGCCGGGTCTGGCGCAGGGAGACCTCGGCGCCTTCGTGCTCGCGCTCCAGCATGCGCAGCTCGGCCGACTGCTCCTCCGCCTGCGAGCGCGACACCGTGCCCTGCGCCGCGAGCTGGCTGAGCCGATCGCGCTGGCTGCGTACGTAGGCGAGCCGGGCCAGCAGCCGGTCGCGCGCCGCCTCGGCCTCCTCGACCGCCAGCCTCAGCGCGGTGTCGTCGATCCGCGCCAGCACCGCGCCAGCGCCGACCACGTCACCGATATCGGCCAGCTCGACCAGTCGGCCATTGGCCTCGGCAGCGATCCGGGCGTCATCGCGACTGACCGCATTGGCCGGCGTCCAGAGCAGTGGAGCCAGCGCGCGGATCTCGGCGGTAGCGACGCTGACCACGGCCGGCGGCGGCGCCGGCGACTGGGCAACCGCAGCCGCGGCAAACATCAGCGCGAGGACGGTGAGCGGGAAACGGTTCATGGCGGGCTCCTGGGTGAAACAACAGGTTCATGCGGCGCGAGGTAGTTCGACATCCTGCGCGGGCAAGGGGTGCAGGTCCGCGCGCCGCCGCTGCAGGCGCAGCAGGGCGGGCACCAGCACCAGGGTGAAAACCAGACTGAGCGCGACACCGCCCACCACCACGGCAGCCAGGCCGCGGTAGATCACCGCGCCAGGACCGGGATTGATCGCCATCGGCAGGGCGCCGCAGACGCCGGTCAGGGCGGCGATCAGGATCGGCCGGATGCGCTGGTTCAGGGCCTGCTCGATAGCGGCCTCGATATCCAGCCCTTCGGCCTCGCCGGCACGGGTCTGCGCGACCAGCAGGATGGCGTTGTTGATCACCATGCCGAGCAGCATGATGAAGCCGACCATGGACAGCAGGTCGAGCGGCTGGAAGGCCACCGCGCCGAGCGCGCGCATGCCGAGCACGCCGCCGAGCAGAGCCATCGGCAGGGCCAGCATGACCGTGGCGCTGTCGCGCAGCGAGCGGAACATCGCCGCCATCAGCAGGAACAGCACCAGCAGGGCCAACGCGAAGTTTCCGCCCATCGTGCTGACGATGCCGCGCAGCCGGTCGGCGCTGCCGGAGACCCGAACCGTGCCACCGGGCAACTGCGCGCGCATCGCTGGAATCACATGTTCGTTGACCCGGGACAGGGCCTCTTCGAGCGACAGCTCGGCGGGCGGATCGACGGTCAGGGTCACCGTGCGCCGACGGTCGACCCGGCGCAGGATCGAGGGACTCAGCGTGGTGTCGATGCTGGCCAGCTCGGAGAGCGGCAGCACGCCGCCCTGCGGCGTCACCAGGGGCGCCTGGGACAGTCGCTCCGGACTATCGAAGCCGACGCCGCGGAGGATGATCGGCAGCCGCTCGTCGCCGTCGAAATGCTCGCCCAGCCAGACCCCGTCACCGAGCGCGCGGATTGCCGTGCCGAGCTCGCTGCGGGTCCAGCCGCTCTCGGCGATGCGCCGGTCGTCCGGGTGCACGCGCAGCTCGGGTGAGTTGGCGTCGGGGTTGGGAAAGCTCTGCACGTTGGCGCCGGGGAACTGCGTGTTCAGCAGTTCTCGGCCGGACAGCGAGACTGATTTCAGCAGCTCGGCATCGGCGTGCCCGAGGTGCACCTGGATGGCCCGCGCCGAGCCGCCGAAGCCGCCGAACAGGTTGCCCTCGAAGGCCTGCGCCCGGGTATCCGGAAAGCCGCTGATGATCTCGTCGCGGACGATGCGCTCCAGCTCGCCGATCTGGGTTTCGTCGACCACCCGCGCGCCCAGCGTGCCACCGCCCGGCCAGAGCAGGACGTACCAGTTGAGCAGCTGCGGGGATTTCTCGCCGGCCATGTAGGGCTGCATGCGCTCGATGAGCGCCGGGACGATCTCCCGATCCACGCTGCTCGGGCTCATGCCCGGGGGGAAGTCGAAGAAGGCATCGATGGCCGCACGTTTGACCGGCGGCAGGTAGTCGAGCGGCGGCATCCACCACACCGACAGCGCAATCGGCAGCACGACGAGGCCGGCCAGCCAGCCCAGCTGGCGTGGCCGGGTGGCGGTGTGCTGCATCAGCCATGCGGTCAGCCGCGGATAGCCTGGGCTGCCACGCGAGGCGAGCTTGCGCGCGCGCAGCCAGCGCCGGGCGCCAGCCGGCAGCACGCTGAGTGCGACCACCAGCGATACCGCCACCGCAATCGACACGGTCAGCGCCAGGTCGCCGAACAACTGACCCTCGATGTCGCCCATCACGATCACCGGCAGGAACACCGCCACCGTAGTCAGGGTCGAGGCCCACAGCGCCGAGGAGACCTGCCGCGTGCCGCTGGCTGCCGCCTCTTCAGGCAGCTTGCCGGACTCGCGCAGGCGGACGATGTTCTCGGCGACCACCACCGCGGCGTCCATCACCATGCCGACAGCAAAGGCAAGGCCGGCCAGCGAGATCACGTTGAGCGAGCGCCCGGTCAGCTGCAGCACGATGAAGGTCGCCAGCAGCGAGATCGGAATCGCCGTGGCGATCAGCAAGGTGGCGCGAACATCGCGCAGGAACCACCACAGACAGCCCACCGCGAGCAGCACGCCGAGCAGGAGGTTGCCCGAAAGCAGGCCGATGGCGCGGTTGATGAACAGCGAGGAGTCGAAGCTCTGGGCGATGCCCAGACCGTGCCCGGCCAGCTCACCGTCGCGCAGTTCGGCGACCACCTGCTTGACCTCGTTGAGCGTGGCCAGCACGTTGGCGCCCGACTCGCGATCAACGCGCAGGGCGATGGCCGGATTGCCGTTCTGGTAGGCGTAGAAGAAGCGCTCCGGATGGCGCCGCTCGATGCGCGCCACATCGCCCAGGTAGACCGGCCGACCATCGCGCCAGGCGAGCACCATGCGGCCGAGCTCGTCGGGGTCGAAGCGGCCTTCAAAGCGCAGGGTGTACTGGCGACGGCCGGCGGACAGGAATCCACCCGACACATCGTTGCCGCGGGTCGCCTGCTGGGCGATCTGCGGCAGGCTGATGCCCAGCGCAGCGGCGCGATCAAGGTCGACGTCGATCGCCAGCTCGTCGGGCGGGCCGGCGTTGACCTGCACCCCGGCGACGCCGGGTACCGCCTCGATGCGCGGCACCACGCGCTGCTCGACGAAGCGGCGGAAGTCGAGTATCTCGCCCTCGGTGCCGGGCAGCTTCTGCACGAAGAACCAGGACAGCGCCTGGTTGGCCTCGTCCGATGACAGCTGGACGATCGGCGGATCGGCGCCGACCGGCAGCGGCGGCAGCCGGTTCAGCCGGCCGATGACCTCGACCATCATCGCCTGCATATCGGTGCCGACGCCGAAGGTCAGGGTGACATTGGCATTGCCGGGGAAGGCGTTGCCGTCCATCTGCACCAGGCCGGGCAGCCCCTGCAGTACTTCCTCCATCGGATCCAGCAACTCGGACTCGATTTCGGCGGGCGAAGCGCTGCGCCAGTTGGCCTGCACGTTCATCTGCGGCCGGTCGATATCCGGAAACAGCTGCAGCGGCATGCGACCGGCGGCGAGCACGCCGAACAGGACCACCAGCGCGACCAGCGCCGCCACCGCGGCCGGATTCTTCAACGAGGATTCGATAAGACGCATGCTGGCGCACCACGATGCCGGGGTGCGTCCACACTGCGCTGGCACCGGGCCGCTGACCCGGGACCAAAGTCATGCCCGGCGACGAAACGATGGGATCAGTCGACCGGCAGTTCAGCGCTGCGCCAGAGCGACGCGCTGGCAGCGATCAGCCGTGGCCGCGCTTTCGCAGCAGCCACCAGGCGAACAGCGCTCCGGTCAGGTACATCGACAGCGAGTACATCGCCGGCACGACGGCGGCAGTAGCCATCGACAGCACGTGGAGGGCGACGAAGATCGCCAAGGTGCCGTTGTGGATGCCGATCTCGAAGGCGATCGCGGTGGCCTGCGGCACGCCCAGGCGCAGCGCGCGGGCGGCGCCGTAGCCGCTGAGCAGGCTGATCAGGTTGAAGCCGACCACGGCCACCCCGACCACCGCGGCGTAGCGCAGCAGCACATCCCACTCGAGCACCACGGCAATGATGATCAGCGCCGCAAGGATCAGGGTCGAGGCGAGCTTTACCGGGCGTTCGACGCGGGCAGCAAGGCTCGGGCGCCGCGCGCGCAACAGCATGCCGATGGTCACCGGCAGCAGGACCAGCAGACCGACCTCGACCAGCTTCCGGGTTGGCGGTGGAACGGCCTGCTCAGAGCCGATCAGCACGGCAAGCCCGGCCGCGGTCCACAGCGGCAGGGTCACCAGGGCCAGCGCGGAGTTGATCGCGGTCAGGCTGATGTTGAGCGCGACGTCGCCGCGGGCCAGATGCGAGAACAGATTGGCGGTGACCCCACCGGGCGAGGCGGCCAGCAGCACCAGGCCCAAACCCAACTCGGGCGGCAGGTGCAGGCCGATGGCCAACATGAACGCGACCGGCGGCAGCAGCAGCGACTGCACCGCCAGCGCCAGCAGCACCGCGCGCGGCGCGCGCAGGACGCGGCGGAAATCATCGAGGGTCAGGTGCAGGCCGAGGCCGATCATCACGATGCCCAGCGACAGGGGCAGCAGCAGGCTGAAGATCGGGCTGTCGGACACGGGCGGACTCCGGCGGGCTGCGGCCCGCGCTCAGCAAGCGGCCAAGGCTACTTGAGCAGCTCCAGCTTGTCGCGATAGCTGCGGCTGAGCTTGACCTCGTGGCCGGAGTCGAGGCAGAGGAAATACTCACCGTTGATGTGTGGTCGCAGCGTGGTGACCCGCTTGATGTTGACGATGGTCGAGCGATGCACGCGCTGGAAGCGGCGCGGGTCGAGCTGGCCTTCCATCTCGCGCAGGGTGGCGCGCAGCACGTGGGTCTCGCCGTCGGTGTTGACGCACATGTAGTCGCCGGCGGCCTCGATCCAGCGGATGCTGTCCAGTGGCACACGGGAGATCTTGCCGCCGTCCTTGATCGCAAGCACGTCCGGATCACGCGCGCTGCCCTGATCCAACGGTTCGCTCAGCGCCTGTTCGAGCTCCAGCTCCGGACGTCCGGACAGCCGGCGCAGCAGGTCGAGCAGCTGCTCGCGCTGGGCTTCGGCACCGCGCTCGGCGAGGGCATCGCGCACCCGGCCCAGCGACTGCGCAAGGCGCGCTTCGTCGACCGGCTTGAGCAGATAGTCCAGCGCGCAGGCTTCGAAAGCCTGCACCGCATGTTGGTCGAAGGCGGTGACGAAGACCACCAGCGGGCGCTTGGATTCGGGGATCGCGGCCAGGGTCTGGAAGCCATCCATGCCGGGCATCTGCACGTCGAGGAAGAGCAGGTCCGGCTGCTCCTGGTCCAGCCGCTGCAGCAGGTCGCGACCGTGCGCGCAGTAGCCGACCACCTCGACGTCCGCATGTTCGCGCAGGCGCAGCTCGAGGCCGCGGCGGGCCAGCGGCTCGTCATCGACGATCAGGGCGCGGATCGGATCGCTCATCGGTGGCGCGGGTGACGACTCATCGACACAGGCTGCGCCGTGTAGTCCGTGACGACATGTGCCCATGGTCATGTCCCGGGCCGGCGGTTCAGACCGGGCGTCGTGCGCCCAGCTCGAAGGGCAGCTGCATGCGCACCATGAAGCCGCCTCCCGGCCGGTTGCCGGCGACGAACTGCTGGCGCTCGCCGTACAGCACCTGCAGCCGATCGCGGGTGTTGGCAAGCCCCACGCCGTGCCCCTCGCCGGCCGGCTCCGGCCCGGCATCGCCGCATCCGGGGCCGTCGTCGAGTACCGAGAGTTCCAGCTGGTTGGCCTGCCGGCGGGCATGAATCTCCAGCTGCCCGCCCTCGACCCGCTTGGCCACCGCGTGCTTGACCGCGTTCTCGATCAGCGGCTGCAGCAGCAGGGAGGGCAGCAATGCCTCCTTGCAGTCGTCGGGCACGTCGACGCGCAGCCTCAGGCGGTCATCGAAGCGGACCTTCTCGATATCCAGGTACAGCTGGATCGCTTCCAGCTCCTGGCGCAGGGTCACCCGCTGCATCGGGTCGTTGTCCAGCGAGTGGCGCAGGAAGGCCGAAAGGCCCTGCACCATGCGGTTGGCGGTCGGCGTATCGCGGTCGAGAATCAGGGTCGAGATCGCGTTGAGCGTGTTGAACAGGAAGTGCGGGTTGAGCTGGTAGCGCAGCATCTTGAGCTGGGCCTGGTGGGCCATGGCGGTGGCCTGCAGGGTCTGCCGGGTCTGGATCTGCAGCTCGCGATAGAAACGCAGGGTGATGTAGAGGAAAGTCCAGGCCAGGATCAGGTAGGTGTAACCGACCATCGCGCCGAGCCAGCTGCGCACCTCCATTGCCTTGTCCGGCTCCTTGAGCAGCCAGGTAAAGCCAAGGGTGATGCTCATCGCGCCACCGACCACCGCCGCCGGCAGCAGCATGGCGACCGCCAGCGGCAGCGGCGCGAGGCCGCGCCACAGGCGCAGCAGGTAGCGCAGCCCGAGGGTGCCAACGAAGCCGACCAGATAGATCGGCAGGGTGACTTCCCAAGCGTCCCACGGCCGCCCGTTGACCAGGGCCGAGAGGTAGCTGAACACCGACACGCCACCCCAGCCGAGCAGCTGCAGCTGCCAGAACAAGCGGTTGGTGTCTGCGGTGGCGAGATCGAGTTTCATCCGTTCCGATGCGCATTGCCTGCGCCGAACATGCTACGCAGTCACCCAGCCGGGGCGGTGTCGGTTGAGCGTATGGCGGGGTCTGCTGATCGCAGCAGCACGCAGCAACGCACGCCTTGGCGCCGGTTGCGGGCCGGCCGGCGCATCAGCCGATCAGGAACCCGCGATAGCCGACCACCGCTACCGACTCCATCTCCAACTGCTCCACCGAAGACAGCGGCGGGCCCTGGCGAAGCCAGCGGGTGAGGGTGTCAAGGGCCGGCAGCTCGCCCTCGGCGAGCACCTCGACCCGACCGTCGCGCAAGTTGCGCGCATGCCCGGCAAGATCCAGGGCCAGCGCTTCGGCGCGGGTCGCGGCGCGAAAGCCGACCCCCTGCACCCGGCCGCTGATCAGCAAGCGTCGTGCTTCGGCCATGTCCGGCCTCAGCCTTCCTGGGCGCCGATCACGGCGTCGAGGTCGGCGGCGGTCACCGGCCCCATGAACGACTTCACCGGAACCCCGTCCGGTCCGACCAGGATGCTCAGCGGCAGTCCGCGCGGCACTTCCCAGCCCGCGGGCGGCGCGTACACATCGACCAGGGCTATCGGATAGTCCACCGGGCGAGCCTTGAGGAAGGCGCGCAGCTCATCCGCGGTAGTCTCCTCGAAGGCAAGACCAATGACCACGGCGTCCTCGCGCTCGCGATCGAACTCGTCGAGCTCAGGCATTTCCTTCAGGCAGGGCGCGCACCAGGTCGCCCAGAAATTCACCAGCACCCACTTGCCGCGCTGCGCGGAAAGCTCGAAGCGCCCGTGCTCCAGGGTATCCACGGCGAGCACCCGCGGCGGCGTGGCCTCGGCCTTGGCCTCTGAGTGCGCCGACCAGGAAGGCAGCAGCAAGCCAAGCGCGAGCGTGGCGATGACGAATCGGTTCATCGAGGTTTATCCGCTGGAAGAGTCGGGTCGCAGTGTAGCCAGACGCGCCTTCAGGCGAAGTGAGAGCGCTTCGCGGTCGCCTTCGGCCTGCTCTCGGATGCGCTCGCCGAGCTCATCGTCGAGGCCAACCTCGGGCAGCGGCGCCAGCGGCAGCGGGCACTCCAGCGCCAGATACACCTCGTCCAGCGCCATCTCGTCGGCGCTGCGCGCGAGCAGCCAGTCGCCCATCTCGTCCTTGTGCAGCAGGCCGGCCTCGGTGAGCTGGTCGACCAGGGACATCAGGGTGTCGTCCTCGATGGCAGGCTCCAGCTTGCGCAGCTGGTCGAGACTGAGGCTTCGCCCTTCACGCTGTGCGGCGTCGAAGCGCAGCATCAGGCGCAGCGCCGACAGCCAGCGTGCGCGCCGCGGCAGGCGCTGCGAGGCTGGCTGGAAGCGGAACGCCGACAGCGAGGCGACCAGGGAGGCGCCAAGCAGGACCACTACCCAGCACAGGAAGATCCAGATCAGGAAGATCGGCAGCAGGGCGACCGCGCCATAGATCTGCTCATAGCTCGGCACCTGGGTGAGGTACCAGCCCATGCCGCCCTTGGCCAGCTCGAACAGGATGGTCGCCAGCAGGCCACCGGCTAGGGCATGCCGCCAGGCTACCGGGCGATTCGGCACCAGGGCGTAGGCAAGGCTGAACCCGGCGATCTCGATCAGCAGGGGCAGCAGCCGGGCCAGCGGATCGACCAGGGAATACAGGCCGGTGTCGACCACCCATACCGACTCCAGCAGCCAGCTCGACACCGCGAGGCTGGCCACGGCGAGGATCGGCCCGAGGGTCAGGGTGGTCCAGTAGACCAGGAAGCGTGCGCCGCCGGGGCGAGGCGTCTGCACCCGCCAGATGCGGTTGAACACGTCCTCGACACTTTTCATGATCAGCAGAGCGGAAAACAGCAGGACCAGGACGCCGACCGCGGTCAGCCGGGTCGCGCTCTCGGCGAACTGGCGCAGATAGCCCTCCACCGCGCGTGCCGCCTCGGGCACGAAGTGGGTGAACAGGAAGCTGGTCAGGGTGTCGTTCCAGCGCTCGAACAGCGGGAATGCAGAGAGGATGCCAAGCACGGCGGCGGTCAGCGGTACCGCCGCGAACAGCGTGCCGTAGGCGAGCACGGCCGCGGTCTCGAAGCAGCGGTCCTCGATGAAGCGCCGCCACAGGAACAGTCCGAACGACTGGGCGCGCTCGTACCAGAGGTCGGGGATGCGTTGCCGAAGTGATCGCAGCAGGCTCATCCGCGAAGCCTACCGCGAACATGCATTCGCCGCGCCGATGCCTCGCGCTCACCTACAATGCGCGACCCTTGGTTGGCGCCACCCACGGAGTCCCCGCAATGCCCGACATTCTGGTCCTCTACTACAGCCGCGGCGGCAGCGTGGCCAACCTCGCGCGGCAGATTGCCCGCGGCGTGGAGTCGGTGTCCGGCATGCAGGCAAGGCTGCGCTGCGTGCCGCCAGTCAGCACCAATATCGATGGCAAGGCTGCCGACGTCCCCGACAGCGGCGCGCCCTATGTGCAGAAGAGCGACCTCGCCGAATGCGCGGGCCTGCTGCTCGGCAGCCCGACCCGCTTCGGCAACATGGCCGCGCCGATGAAGCACTTTTTTGACAGCACCGGGGCGGAATGGGCATCAGGTACCTTGATCGGCAAGCCCGCCGGCGTGTTCACCTCGACCGCCAGCCTGCACGGCGGGCAGGAGAGCACCCTGCTGTCGATGATGCTGCCCCTGCTCCACCACGGCATGCTGCTGGTCGGCGTGCCCTACAGCGAAGAGCGTCTCAATACCACACGTTCCGGCGGCACGCCGTATGGCGCAAGCCATGTCGCGGGCGCCAGGGATGAGGCGAAGCTGAGCGAAGATGAGGCGGAGATCGCGCGCGGCCAGGGCCGCCGCGTCGCCGAGATCGCCCAGCGCCTGGCGGGATCCTGATATGTCCCGCAAGATTGCCTTGGCCCTGTTCCTTGCGCTGTGTCTGCTGCAGCCGGTCTGGTACCTGTGGCTGGCTCCGCCGACCCTGCTCGCGCCCTGGCTGGTGCTGACGATCTTTGCCCTGCCGCTGGCGGTGGTCGGCGCGCTGTTTGTGCTGCGCCGGCCGAGCGCCCTGTTCTGGGCGGGCGTGGTCAGCTTGCTGTACTTCTGTCACGGTGTGATGGAGGGCTGGAGCGTGCCCGAGGTGCGCCTGCTCGGAACGCTGGAAGCGCTGATCGCCTTCGTCCTGGTCTGCGCGGTCGGTGCCGACGGCCTCCAGCGCCGCCGGGCAGCGAAGTCGGCGGCGAAGTCAGGAAGCCTATAATCGCCGCCCTCTGAAGCTTGAGCGGACGTGGCCATGAACGAGCTGTGCGTGGTGACCACCGGCGGCACCATCGACAAGATCTACTTCGACGACAAGTCCGACTACCAGATCGGTGAGCCGCAGATCGGGCGCATGCTCGGCGAACTCGGCGTCGCCTTCCGCTACACGGTGATCCCGATCCTGCGCAAGGACAGCCTGCACCTGGATGATGCCGACCGCGAGCTGGTGCGCAGCGCGATCGCCGCGCAGTCGGCGGCGCATGTGCTGGTCACCCACGGCACCGACAGCATGATCGCTACCGCCCGCGTGCTCGCCAGCATCCGCGACAAGACCATCGTGCTGACCGGCGCGCTCAGCCCCGCGCGCTTTCGCGGCTCGGACGCCGAGTTCAACATCGGCACCGCGGTCGGCGCCGTGCAGTGTCTGCCGCCCGGTGTCTACATCGCCATGAACGGCCGCATCTGGGACCCGGCCAAGGTGCGCAAGAACGTCGAGGCGAATCGGTTTGAGGCCGTTTGAGCCGGGATTCGTGATTGGTGATTCGTGATTCGCAACAGCATCGCCCCGCCACACGTAGCCAGCTTGCTGGCGACTCGCCGTCGGGAGAGGCCCATCGCCAGCAAGCTGGCTCCTACAGTCGGGATGCGACGCTTTCGCGAATCACCAATCACCAACCACCAATCACCCATCAAGGCACTGATTCACCCCAACGCCGCCAGCACCGGTCCGACCTGGGACTCGCGGCCCAGGGCCTGCCCCAGGGCGATCAGCTGCGACTCCAGACCGCGTGCGTTTTCGGCCACCGCGGTGGCGTGACCGACCTTGCGTCCCTCACGCGGTGACTTGCCGTAGTCGTGCCAGTGCAGGCCGGCAACCGCCAGCGCAGCGCTGGCCTCGGGCAGTTCGCCGACCCAGTTGAGCATGCAGGCGCGACCACGCGCCTCGCAGCTGCCCAACGGCAGGCCGAGCACGGCGCGCAGGTGGTTCTCGAACTGGCTGCACTCGGCGCCCTCGATGGTCCAGTGGCCGGAGTTGTGCACCCGCGGCGCCATCTCGTTGGCCAGCAGCTGGCCCTCGCGCTCGAACAGCTCCAGCGCGAACACGCCGACGTAGTCGAGCTCCTCGGCCAGCGCACGCGCATGCCCCAGGGCCTGGTCGATCAGGGCCGGGCTGGCGTCCGCCGGAGCCAGGCTTGCCGAGAGAATGCCGCTGGCATGCCAGTTCTGGGTCAGCGGCCAGGCGCGGAAGCTGCCGTCGCGGGCGCGCACGGCGACCACCGACAGCTCACGCTGAAAGGCGACGAAGCCCTCCAGGATCAGTCCCACGCTGTCCGCCTGCGCGCCGAGCGCCGCCCACGCGGCGTCGGCGTCATCCTCACCGGCAAGGCGGAACTGGCCCTTGCCGTCGTAGCCGAGACGACGGGTCTTGAGGATGCACGGCGCGCCGATCTCGGCCAGCGCGCGATCCAGATCGGCACGCGAGGCCACCGCCGAGAAGCGCGGCGTGGCGATGCCGAGATCGTTGAACAGGGTCTTCTCGGCCAACCGGTCCTGGGCCACGGCCAGCGCCCGCGGACTGGGGAAGACCGGCACCTTGTTGGCCAACCACTGCGCGCTCTGCGCCGGCACGTTCTCGAAATCGAAGGTGACCACGTCGACCCGGGCGGCGAACTCGGCGAGCGCCGCCTCGTCGGTGTAGTCGGCCTGCAAGAGCGGCACGAACTGCGCCGCGCAAGCGTCGGCCACCTGATCCATGACCAGGAAGCGCAGGCCAAGCGGTGCTCCGGCCAGGGCCAGCATGCGCGCCAGCTGTCCGCCGCCGAGGATTCCGACCGTGATCATGCCGGCAGCCTCGGATCGTTTGCCGCAAGCACGTCGCGGGTCTGCTTGTCGCGGAACGCATCCAGCGCCGCCGCCGCTGCGGGATCGTCGGCAGCCAGCAGGGCCGCGGCGAACAGGGCCGCGTTCGAGGCCCCCGCGGCGCCGATGGCAAAGGTGGCCACCGGCACGCCGGCCGGCATCTGCACGATCGAAAGAAGCGAATCGAGGCCGTTGAGCGCCTTGGACTGCACCGGCACGCCGAGCACCGGCACGCGGGTCTTGCTGGCGATCATTCCCGGCAGATGCGCCGCCCCGCCGGCGCCGGCAATGATCGCGCGATACCCCTTGTCCTGGGCGCTGGCGGCGAATTCGAACAGCAGGTCGGGCGTACGATGCGCCGACACCACCTGCACGTGGTGGGCGATGCCCAGCGCCTCCAGGCGCTCGGCAGCATGCCGCATGGTGTCCCAGTCCGAGCGTGAGCCCATGACGATCGCGACCCTTGCCGCTGCGTTGTGTTCGCTCATCGATCCACCCACCGGCGACGCCGACACGGAAAAACGGGCATTGTAGGGACAAACCGCGGCTGACAGAATTCGCGGTCAACGATTCAAGGAATTCACATGAGCCTGGACAAGCGATTGCTGGACATTCTCTGCTGCCCGGAAAGCAAGCAGCCGGTCAGCCTGCTGGGCAGCCGCGAGCTCGCCGCGCTGAACGCCGCGCTGGCCGCAGGCGGCCTCAAGCTGGTCGATGGCAGCGCTGCCGAGGGGCCGCTCACCGCAGGCCTGGTGACCCAGAATGCGCAGCGCGTCTACCGCATCGAGGACGGCATCCCGGTGATGCTGGCCGAGCAGGCCATCGACGTGCGCAGCGTCGAGGGCCTGCGCTGAGCGCAGCGATGGCCGATCTGCAGCCGCCTGATCCGGAGCGGGTGGCCGAGGACGTTACCCGGGCGCTTGCCGAGGATCTCGGCGCTGGCGATGTGTCCGCAGCCCTGGTCGAGGATCGCCCGGCAGCGGCCCGCATTGTCTGTCGTGAGACTGCGGTGCTCTGCGGCAGCGCCTGGACCGACGCGGCCTTTCGCGCGCTCGACCCCGCCGCCGTAATCACCTGGCACTACCGCGATGGCGCACGGCTGCCGGCCGATTCCCTGGTCTGCGAGATCAGCGCCCGGGCACGCGCCCTGCTCTCTGCCGAGCGCAGCGCACTCAATTTCCTCCAGCTGCTGTCCGCAACGGCCAGCGAAACCGCTCGTTATGTGGCTGCCTTGCAGGGCAGCCGTACCCGTCTGCTGGACACCCGCAAGACACTCCCAGGCCTGCGTCATGCGCAGAAGTACGCAGTGCGCTGCGGAGGCGGCTGCAACCACCGCATCGGCCTGTTCGATGCGGTGATGCTCAAGGAAAACCACATCGCCGCAGCCGGCTCGATCAGCGCCGCCATGGCTGCAGCGCGGCGCCAGCATCCTCAGCTGCCCTTGATCGTCGAGGTGGAAACCCTTGACGAACTCGACCAGGTGCTGGCCGCTGGCGGCTGCACCCGGGTGTTGATCGATGACTTCGATGCACCGCAGCGCCGCGAAGCCGTACGCCGCTGCGCCGGACGCCAGCCGCTGGAAGTCTCCGGCGGCGTGTCACTCGCCGCGCTCGCCGAAATCGCCGCAAGCGGTGTCGACTACGTCTCGGTCGGCGGCATCACCAAACACGTGCGAGCCATCGATTTCTCGCTGCGGATGGTCGGGGGTTAGGACGACAACGCGTCCAGTCCCGCTTGCGCAATCATTCGACAGCAGCAACATGCCAAGGGCATGCAGATGAGGTGGTGGGGCGCGAACAAGACGTTCGCGCTCAAAGGCGCCGTTGCCGCCGCCAGGATCGGCGCCAGGATCGGCGCCCAGCGATCGGGCGCAGTCTGCGGTCAGCCTGCGTACTGATCGGTCGCGCGTACCAGGGCATCGATATTCCCCGGCTCGAAGGCCGAGTGTCCCGCGTCGGGGATCATTTTCAGGTCCGATTCCGGCCAGGCGCGGTGCAGGTCCCAGGCGCTCTGCGGGGGGCAGACGACGTCGTAGCGACCCTGCACGATAGTCGCGGGAATGTGGCGAATCTTGCCGACGTCGCGGAGCAGCTGATCCTCGACCTCGAAGAAGCCGCCATTGACGAAGTAGTGGCACTCGATGCGGGCAAAGGCCAGGGCGAAGTCGTCCGCCTCGTGCGCGGCCATGAACTGCGGATCCTGATGCAGGAAGCTGGTGGCGGCCTCCCACACCGACCATGCGCGCGCCGCGGCAACCCGGGTCGCGGCGTCGTCCGAGGTCAGCCGGCGGTGATAGGCGGATATGAGGTCACCACGCTCGACCAGCGGAATCGCTTCGAGGTAGCGCTCCCAGGCATCCGGAAACAGCCTTGACGCGCCTTCCTGATAGAACCACTCCAGCTCCCAGCGACGAAGCATGAAGATCCCGCGCAGGACCAACTCGGTCACCTTGTCGGGGTGACGCTGCGCGTAGGCCAGGGCCAGGGTCGAGCCCCATGAACCTCCGAACACCTGCCAGCTCTCGAGTCCGAGATGCTCGCGCAGCGCTTCCATGTCGGCGACCAGGTTCCAGGTCGTGTTGTCGACCAGGTCTGCATGCGGCGTTGAGCGGCCGGCGCCGCGCTGGTCGAGCAGGAGGATCCGGTATCGCTTCGGGTCATGGAAGCGGCGCATGCCCGAGCTGCAGCCGCCCCCTGGACCGCCATGGACCATGATCACCGGCTTGCCCTGCGGATTGCCGCACTGCTCGTAGTAGAGCGTGTGCCGCTCCGATACGGCCAGCGTGCCGCTGTCGAAAGGCTCGATTTCCGGGTACAGGTCGCGGCGGGCTGAGGCACCAGTCATACGCAGGATCCAAATACGAAAGCCGACACTTTAGCCCGCCACACCCGCGCTGCGCGCGAACGCAGCCAGCATTTCCGTGCAGCGAGGACAGCCGGAAAAGAAAAGGGGCGCCGAAGCGCCCCTTTTCGCTACACGATGACGCTCAGCGATCAGCCGTTACGGCGAACCACCAGCACCAGGCCACCGAGGCCCAGGAACAGGGCGATCAGGGCAAGCTGCGACCACAGCGAGGAGGCCGGGATGATTTCCGGCGGCACCACGCCAGCCAGCGCGTCCACGCTGTAGGTGATCTGCCGCGTGCCGTTGTTGTCGGTCACGTCACAGGTCACGGTGCCGACGCCAGTCTGCGGGACCGGAGTCAGCGTGGCGCCGACCACCAGGTTCTGCGCCGGGTTGGCACCGGTCACGGTCTGGTTGGCAGCCTGCGTGGTCGGCGTAGCGCCGAACGCAATCTGCACGCCGCCGGTGCTGGTGCAAGCAACGGAAGCCGTGCCCGCACCCGAACCGCCGGTGGCCGTCAGAGTGACCGAGGTGGTCGCCTGCGAGCCGGCCTGAGCGCCGCCGACCGACAGGGTGCTGCCGGTTGCGGGGCTTTCGGCAATCACCGGGTTGGCATTGACTGCTGCACAGGTCAGCGGCCAGGTACGCGGAGTCGCCGTACCGCCCTGATCAGTCTGGGTGCAGGTCAGCGTCGCCGAGGCACTGGATGCCGGAATGGTGCAACCAACCGCCAGATTCTGCGGATTCGCCGTCGCACCACTGAAGGTCAGGCTGGTCGGCGAAACCGAGAAGGACGACGCACCGGAGCCGGAGATGGCGCAACCGGTGACCGTGGCGGTGCCAACGTTGCCCGAAGCCGTCACCACGATGTTCTGCGACGGCGTCGAACCCACCGCGCCAGGACCAAAGCTGATGGTCGTGCCGAAGGTCGGATTGAAGGCCAGGGTGCGGTTCGCCGAGACAGTGACCGTCACGGTGCCATCGGTGGAAACAGGCATCGCAGGTGCATCATCACGCAGCGTTGTGGCGGTGAGGAAGTACGCGGTGCAGCTGTTGGCGGCAGGAGTCTGGGTGCCGGTGCAGTACGGACCGAAGCCAACCGTGGCCGTCTGGCCGTCGGTCGCAGCTCCGCTCACGTCGTACAGAACGCGCATGTTGTTGGTCTGCGCGCCGAGATCGCCCGCTGCCGCATCCACCTGATAGACGCCAGCGGCACTACAGGTGATCGTGGTGTTGAAATCCGCCTGCGGGAGCGAAGCGCCCGAGCAGTCCAGCCACGTTCCGGCGCCGTTCCGCGCCTGAAAACGGATGTTGGTGATGGCCGCCGATCCGTTGGTCACCACCACGGCGAAGTTAGCCCCGTTGATTCCAGTCCTCGCCGCATAGCTGATCGGTGCGGACTGATCGGTTGCCCCGGGCGTCGGTGAAGCATTAGGTACCGACAAGGTCGCGGAGGCAGTACCGGCCGCGGTCATCAGACCCACGAATGCGAGCGCAAGCGCATTGCGATTCATATCAAAAACCCCTTTTCTGAAGGACACGCTGATTATATTTAGTCACGCTGTCTCGGATGCTCAACGTTCCTGATCGCGCGAGCGCGCCGAAACCGGTCGAGCCTCAGACGCGGAGAGTACCTCGGAAGACACGCTCTTTGCCATACCGTCGAAGGCGTTGGCCGTAAAACCAGCAATCTCTCCAGACTTGGCGATGCTCAGCGCACCCGCCGGCAGCTGGATCCTGCCAAGGCTGACAGACGGCATGCTGGCATCCGCCGAGCCACCGTAAATAACGGCCTTGAAGGTCAGTCCGTCAATATTGCACAGGGCAGAGAAACCCGCGGGCGGAGTGAAGCACCGCTCGGGAACAGTCGCGCCCTTGGCCACCTCGTTCAGCGGCAGTCGAATGTCAAGCACGCTGATTGGATTGGCCGGATCTGCCACGTATTCGAAGCTGACGCCGTTCTTCGAGTCCGCCTCTGCGACAACTGCAGGCGCCGCAAAGGCTGCTCCCGAGCCGATAAGGGCAAGGGCAAAGATCGCGCAGGAGATGCTGTTCGTGTTGGTGTTCATAAGTAATGTCTCCTGATCTCGATTACAGGCCAACTGAAACACGAGCGACGCAGGTCACGTCGCCGCCGTCCACACCGCCGCTTTCGTTGCAGTCTGCCGCCCCGAGGAACGAGCCCGCGGTCACCGACTCACGGCGAGTAGCAGACACATCGCCGCCGTCCACGCGGCCGTCGAGGTTGGCATCAGCACGTACACGGAAACCAACCGGGCTGGCGCCGCGGGACGCTTCGAACTCGTCCACTGACACCGTGCCGGTGGTCGCGCCGATCGCGCCCAGGCGGGTGACGCGCACGCCATTCCCGGTTGCGTTGCCCGTGCCGGTTACCGAGGCATCAATCAGAGGGATCGACTGGCGCGCCTGCGAGGGCGATCCGCCGACGCCGCCGCCGCCGCCGCCGCGAACCGCGAGCGATGCGGGCTGGCCAACAATCCGGGTCACTTCAATACCGTACCAGCGGTTCGGAGCAATGCCACTGACCGACAGGCCGGAGGTGCCCGGGACGGTCGCGCTGATCGTACCGGCCGGATCGTAGTTGACGGCGATCACCGAGGTGGTCGCGCCGACATCGGAATAGGACTGCATGACCGTGGCGGGTGCGGTCGGCGAAGCATAGAAGTAGAAGCGCGCGCGGTAGGTGTTCTCGGCCTGGCCGTGATCAACCGCCACGTGGCTGTTTCCGCCGTCCGCAGCCTGCAGGCCGCACAGGCCCATGTAGCGGGGAACGCTGCGCGTGGGGCTGCCCGCGGCGCCTTCCAGCGGTCCGCCGGCGATCGGCGCACCGGTCACGGTGGTCCAGGCAGCGGTGGAACAGGCAAGCGCGTTGCCAGCGCCGAGGCCCAGGGCCAGGGCGAGTGCGCTCAGCTGCGCGATATGTCGAAAACCGACCTTGTTCATGGTGTCACTCCCAATGGAATTCTCGGTAGCTCACGCCCGCCACCCTGCACGGCCTGCCTTGGCAGGCGACGGGCTACGGCGCTCAACGTTACTATACGCAGGTCATGGCGCGATCGTCCCACTCATCGTCCCGTCGTCGGCTGCGGCTCCTCTCCGGGGGGCGTTCGCCAGGGCGGACGCTATTCGTGATCCCTGCGCGTGATGAGGAGGCGTCCATCGGCGCTCTGCTCGACCGGCTGGCCACGATCGGCGGCCGGCACATATTGGTCGTTTCTGACGCCAGCACCGACGATACCGCCGCGGTAGCACGGCGGCATGGGGCACGGGTGCTCGAACTGCCCCTGCAGCTGGGCGCCTGGGGCGCGACTCAGGCGGGCCTGCGCTTTGCCCAGCGGCACGGCTATCGGCAAGTGGTCACCCTGGATGCTGATGGCCAGCACGAGCCGGAGTGCATCCCGGACCTGCTGCGCGCCCACCGTGAACTGGGTTCGGACATCGTGATCGGGACCTTCCCGCAGCGCCTGAGCCGCGCCCGGCGACTTGCCTGGCACTGGTTCCGGGCGCTCTCGGGACTGCGCGTGGAAGACCTCACCTCGGGATTTCGCTGCTACGGCGCCGATGCGATCGACGTGCTGGCCTCGGCCGAGGCAACCCTGCTCGACTACCAGGACGTGGGCGTACTGCTGCTGGCGCGTCGTCACGGACTTCAGGTGTCGGAAACACCTGTTAAGATGTATCCGCGCTGCACAGGTCATTCGCGCGTGTTCTCTTCCTGGCTCACCGTGGCTTCCTACATGCTTCAGACGACCCTGCTCTGCATCGCCCGCATCGGCCACTTCGGCGCGCGTCCGGCACGCACCTACGAGGCGCAGGTTTGACGCTCACCCTGACCGCCGCGGTGCTGGGCGTGTTCATCGCCGGCAGCATCCTGATGCTGGTCCGTCGCGGGCACCTGCACGGCACACAGGCCGCCTGGTGGCTGATCGCCGCCGCCGCAGCGCTTGGCCTGGGCCTGTTTCCGGAAGTCATCGACCGCATCGGTCGAACCCTGGGCGTGGCCTACCCGCCGATCTTGCTGGTCGTGCTGGCGATCATCGCCGTGCTGATCAAGTTGGTCATTACCGACATCGAGCTGGCGCGCAAGGAGCGGCGGCTGCGGCGGCTGACCCAGAAGCTTGCGATGCTCGAGTATGAGCTAGACCAGAAGCCCTCAGCGCCACTCAGCGGCAGCGCCCCGACGACGACCTCGCGAAACGCCGCGGACGGCGAAGGCGGCCGGCGTAGCGTCGGCTGAGCCAGTGGACGCGGCCTGCCGCGTCGTCGCCCTGTGATGCGCGTTCTCCATGTCGGCAAATACTTCCCCCCGGAACCCGGCGGGATCGAGCGTTTTCTCGACGCCCTGAGCCGCGCCCAGGCGGAAACCGGGCTGTACCCCGCCGTGCTTGCCCACGACCGCCGCCGCAGTGGCGTTAGCCATGAGGCGCAGCGCGCCATATTCCGCTGCCGCAGCCGCGGCCAGCTGTTGTTCACGCCACTGGCCCCGACCTGGCTGTCCTGGCTGGGCCGCGCGATCCGCGAACACCAGCCCGACCTGCTGCATCTACATCTGCCCAATCCCGCCGCCTTCGCCGCCCTGCTGCTGCCGGCCGCGCGGAGCCTGCCCTGGGTTCTGCACTGGCATGCCGACGTGCCGCTCGACGCTGCCCATCGCGGCCTGCGTCTGGCCTACCCCGCCTATTCCCTGTTCGAGCAGTCGATGCTGCGCCGTTCGGCCGCGGTGATCGCCACCTCGGGCAGCTACCTGCAGGCCAGCCATGCGCTGCGCGATCACCGGCCGCGCTGCCGGGTCGTGCCGTTGGCGCTCGGCCCCGCTCCCGAGCCCGGCACCGGCTGCAGCTGGCCCAGCGAAGGCCTTCGCGTGCTGGCGGTCGGCCGGCTCAGCTACTACAAGGGGTTCGACCTGCTGGTGCGGGCGGTGGCGATGACCGAAGGCGTAAGCCTGGTGATCGCCGGTGACGGCGATCAGGCCACAACGCTGCGCCGCCTGATCGAGCGTACCGGCGCCGCAGCGCGCATCACCCTTAGCCAGCAACTGGATGACGCCGGGATCGAGGCAAGCTACCAGGCCTGCGATCTGCTTTGCCTGCCCTCGATCGACCGTGCCGAAGCCTTTGGCCTGGTCCTGCTGGAGGCAATGCGCGCCGGCCGACCGGTGCTCGCCTCGCGGCTGCCCGGCAGCGGCATGAGCGAAGTGGTTACGGATGGCGAAAGCGGCTTGCAGTTCGAGCCTGGCGACGTGGACGCGCTGGCCGCGGGCCTGCGTCGGCTGCGTGATGATCCGGCACTGCGGCTAAAACTGGGGGCGCAGGCCAGAATGCGCTTCGCGCAGCGCTACGGCCTGCAGCCGGTGGTCAGCGCGATCAGCGATATCTACCGCGAATGCCTGGCCGATAGATGAGCAGCACCGAAAGCAGCCAGACCCAGGCCGGCGCCACATGCATCAGCAGCCGGTTCAGGCTGGTCAGGTTCTCGGCCCAGGCCGAGGCATCGGTGAAGAAAAACAGGCAAAAGTGAAAGCCGGCTGCGGCCAGCAGGAAGCCCGCGGTGAGTCCCTGCTCGCCAAGCCGTCGCCGGCGGGCCAGCAGGATGACCGGGACCAGGAACCAGAGCAGGGACCAGTTGGGCAGCAGGAACACTGACTGCAGGACGACCGGGCTCACCGGGCGCCAGGCAAGGGCCAGCGTTCCGAGCAGGGGCAGGCTGATTTCGCCCGGGCTGAAGCGGGCCCAGCCAAGCCCCGGCAGCGGCAGGCTGATTCCCACCGACCACCACAGCGGCAGGAGCACCAGCACGCTGGCAGCGCCAAGGGCCCAGCGCAGCCACACCGGCGCCGCCCAGAACAGCCAGGCCAGCAGCAGGAGCAGGCTGTAGACGCTGCCTTCCAGCTTGACCGTGGGCAGCAAGGCAACACAGACAAGGAAGCCGGCCAGCGCAGCACGCTCGCCGCGGCGACGCCAGATATCGGCCAGAACCACGGCGAGCAGGACCAGCAGGCCAAGCCAGAGGTCCATGTAGCCGGCCAGGGCCGCGTGCGAGGCGATCAGCGGCAGGCAGAACAGCGCGGCGGTGCCGACCGCGGCCAGGGAAAATCCGGCACCGCGCTGTCGCAAGGCGCCGCCGAACATGGCAGCGCCCGATAGCCATAGCAGCGGCCAGAGCAGGGCCAGCTGCCCATCGCGCCAGGCGCCATTGAACACCGCAAGCGCGGTCAGCAGCCGCGGAACTGCCTCGGGATAGCCCGGGGCCACGTTGGCGATTGCAGCACCCGGCGCCGCGCTGGCCAGCCAGGCCTCGATGCCCAGTGCCGGCAGGAAGTGTCCGGCGTAGTACCAGGCCTTGGACTTGGCCAGCCACGCGTTCCAGGCATCCCAGGTCAGCACCGGCAGGCTCCAGGCCTGGATCAGCAGGGCGAGGAAGGCAAGCGTGAGGAGGAACAAAGACAGGCCCGCAACCCAGGCCGGCAGTGCTTCGCTCGCGGGCTGCTGTACATGGCGCGTTGGTCGCATCGAACGCGAAGCGTCCAAGGTGACGCGCGACCGGCGCCACGCAAGCAGGCCGAGCAGGACGGTGAGCAGCCCCAGCCATCCGCCCGCGGCCGGGAGCGCTTCATCAAGCGGCGCCTGCCCCTGCAGCCAGAGCAGGTTGCCCGCGATCAGGCAGCCGAGCAGGAAGCCTGCGCCGCCGACCAGCAACCCGCGTCCGCGCGCAGAGGGGGCCGCGCCCAGACACAGCGCGGCGGCCAGCGCACCGGTCAACCAGATCCACAGCAGGGCCAGGAGGGCGAGCAGGCTCACTGCCCGTCCCTTCGGGCAGCGATATGGAATGCAGTGACCCAGCTGCTTCGGAACACCGGCGTCGCAGCCAGCTCGTGGCGGTCCACGCGCAGTCGTCCACGCTGGAAGTCGTAGCGCCAGCCGTTCTGTCCGGCGATCACCAGCAGGGTGGGCGTCTGACGATCGAGCTGCGCCAGCTGCGCGGCGCGGTGCAGGCCGCCGACCGGAAACTGGCGCAGCAGCCAGACCGGATACTCGCGCAGGAATCCGTTGCCGCCCCAGACCACAATGCGCGTCGGCGGGGCCTTGGACAGGGCAGCGACCAAGCCTGCCATGTCCGCATCGAGTTCAGGCAGGGCCGACTGGCGGGCACCCGCCAGCGCGTCGACCGCCTGTGCCGAGCGCCAGGACACCTCGGCACGCTGCAGCAACTGCCACACGCTGGCTGCCGCCAGCATGAGCACGCAAGCGAGCAGCAGATGGGCGCCCGCCGAGCACAGGCGTTCGCGGCAGAACACGGCCAGCACCAGCAGTGACCAGCCAAGCCAGGCAGCGAGAAGGGCCTGCAACCCGGGCGGCGGCTGGGTGCCGTGCTCGAAGCCAGCGGTGTGGTTCGACCTGCCGGTCCATGGGCGGTAGCCGAACCAGTACTGGCCAAGGCTGCGCAGGTAGCCGCCAAGACTGGGCCCTGACAGCGCAAGACGGGTGATGCGCAGATCCACGCCCGCGGCCGCCGACCCGGGCAGAGTGTCAGGCGGCAGGAACATCAGGCCAACGCCGCGAACTTCAGCATCCCCGAAGCCGGCCCGCCGCAGGTCGATCACCGTGCGCCCGCCGGGGTGGCCGGGAAACGGCGCCACCCTCAATTCGCCCCCGACCGAGAGCACCACCCGAGCGGCATCCAGGGGCGATGTTTCCGCCAGCTGCACTTCGAGCAGCGGCAGGTTTTCAAGGTCAAAGGCATCGGTATCGAAGAGGACCAGGGCGCGGCCCTGCCGGTCAGCGCCTGACACGCGCAGCCCGTCTGCCTCGTGGACAAGGGTCGAGGTCTCGGAACGCGCCCTGTCGAGGTCAATCGGCTGACGTTCCTGCGCCTGCCAGGACAGGCCCCGGCCGGCATCGGCGAACAGCCACAACAGCCCGGGCAAGCCGAGCAGGATCAGCGAAGCGGAGAGCAGAACGCGTCCGCGCCTGCTCACGACCGCGGCTCGCTGGCCAGCGCCTCAAGACTGGCCAGCTCTTCGTCGCAGAAGCCGGCCTCACGCCGCGCTGGACGATTGAAAGGTCCGCGCAGGGCGCCGCGGGCGTGCTCGCGGACCAGGCCGATGAAGGTGCGCCGCGGTGGAACGTCCTGCTGCTGGCAGAGCCAGCCGAACCAGCGGCTGCCGATGGCGACATGGCCGATCTCCTCGGCCAGGATGACCTCGAGGATGGCCGCACCGGCTGCGTCGCCCAGGCTGCGCAGCTTGTGGATCATGGCTGGCGTGACGTCCAGCCCACGCGCCTCCAGAACCCGAGGGACCAGGGCCATGCGCGCCAGGCAGGAGTGCGCGGTTCTCTCGGCCATTTCCCAGAGTCCGTTGTGGGCAGCGAAGTCACCGTAAGCGTATCCCAGCTCAGCCAGGCGTTTCACCAGCATGCGGAAATGACGCGCCTCGTCGGCGGCGACGCCCAGCCAGTCGGTGTAGTAGTCGGCAGGCATGTCCGGGAAGCGGGCCATCGCGTCGCAGGCGAGATTGATCGCATTGAACTCGATATGGGCGATGGCGTGCAGGAAGGCCGCCCGGCCCTCGGGACTGGACAAGGCGCGCTGGGCGAGTTCGCGCGGCGCGACCAGGGCAGGCCTGTCCGGGCGCCCCGGTGAAACTATCGGTTCAAGATCAAGCGCGGCATCCATGGCCAGCCGTCCGGATGCCCAGCCTGCGGCCAGCTCGCCGGCGGCAGCAACCTTGGCATCAGGCTCAGCGAGCAGCAGGACAGCGCGCGCCGCCGAGCGCAGGCCGCCTAGCTGCGGGGAGTTTTCAAGAGACACGCCGCAGCTGCTTGGCCTTGTCCGATCGCGCCTGCTGCAGACGCTCGAAGTAGTCGTCCTCGATACCGGTGACGTACTCGCCGGAAAAACACGAGGTATCGAAACGCATGCCGGCTCGCTTGGGGCCGGCGATCGCCGCCTCCAGGTCCTCGAGGTCCTGGTAGATCAGCCAGTCGCAGCCAAGCACTTTCTCGATCTCCTCGACGCTGCGGCCGTGGGCGACCAGCTCGTCGGCGGCCGGCATGTCGATGCCATAGATGTTCGGATGGCGGACCGGCGGCGCGGCGGACGCCAGGTAGACCTTGCGCGCGCCGGCCTCGCGGGCCATCTGCACGATCTGCTGGCTGGTGGTGCCGCGGACGATGGAGTCGTCGACCAGCAGGACCACCCGGCCGCGGAACTCCAGCGGAATCGGATTGAGCTTGCGGCGCACCGACTTCGCGCGCTGGTGCTGGCCGGGCATGATGAAGGTGCGGCCGACGTAGCGGTTCTTGATGAAGCCTTCCCGATACTTCACGCCCATCACGTTGGCGACTTCCAGCGCCGCATCGCGGGACGAATCAGGGATCGGGATCACCGTGTCGATGTCGTGGTCCGGGCGCAGACGGAGGATCTTCTCGCCCAGGGTCACGCCCATCCGCATGCGCGCCTTGTGCACGTTGACGTCGTCCATCATCGAGTCGGGCCGCGCGAAGTAGACGTACTCGAAGGCGCACGGCCGGTGCTCCACGGGCGACTCATGCGGCGCGGTATGCAGCTCGCCGGCCGGGGTGACGACGATGGCCTCGCCAGGCGCCACGTCGCGCAGTCGGGTGAAGCCCATGAGGTCCAGCGCCACCGATTCCGAGGCCACCGCGTACTCGGTCATGCCGGCGACCTCGCGCTTGCCCATCACCAGCGGTCGAATGCCGTGCGGGTCGCGGAAGGCGATCAGGCCCAGGCCGAGCACCTGGGCGACCACCGCGTAGCCGCCCTTGCAGCGCCGATGCACCTTGGCCACCGCGGCGATCGCCGCCTGCGGGGTGAGGTGGCGCTGGGCGTCGAGCTCATGAGCGAAGATGTTGAGCAGCACCTCGGAGTCAGACTCGGTATTGATGTTGCGCCGATCCTGCTCCCAGACATCCCGGCGCAGCGATTCGGTATTGATCAGGTTGCCGTTGTGCGCCAGCGCGATGCCGTAGGGCGAGTTGACGTAGAACGGCTGCGCCTCGTCCGAGCCTTCCGAGCCCGCGGTCGGGTAGCGGCAATGGGCGATGCCGACGCGGCCGCGGAGCAGGGCCATGGCGTTCTCGTCGAAGACGTCCTTGACCAGGCCATTGCCCTTGTGCACGCGCAGCCGGCTGCCCTCGCTGGTGGCGATGCCGGCGGCGTCCTGACCACGATGCTGGAGAACGGTCAGGCCGTCATACAGCGCGCCAGCGACATCCGTCGAGGCCACGATTCCGAGGATTCCGCACATGATTTGCCTTGATCCTGGGCCTTGGGCAAGGCCTGTGTTAAGTAGGAGGGAGCGCCTCGGGGAGCGGTTGCACCACGAAGGGAGGAAACTGGACGCGCATGGCCACCGGCTCCGGCAGCCAGCCGCGCAGCCACTCGGCGCCGGGCTGAAGCACCGCGATCAGCGGCGACTGCTCCCAGTCGCCGCGCTGCGGCAATGGGGTGAAGCCCATCAGTAGCACGCCGACCACGCAGACCGCGGCGCCACGCAGCACGCCGAAGCCGAAACCGAGCACGCGGTCGGTGCCGGAAAGCCCGGTGCCCTGCACCAGCCGGGTCAGCAGCCAGGTCGCCACGCCGCCGAGCACCAGCACGCCGATGAACACACCGACATAGCCGGCAGCGCTGCGCGCGGCCTCGGCGTCGATCCAGCGCGCAAGCCAGGCCGCCGCGTCATCGCCGAAGGCGAAGGCCGCCCAGAACGCCAGCACCCAGCTGGCCAGCGACATCACCTCGGCGACAAAGCCGCGCCACAGGCCGAGCAGGCCGGAGACCAGCAGCACACCCAGCAGGACGATGTCGAAGGCGCTCAGCACGGCCCGGGGTCAGGGATGGCTGACGACGATGCCGTCGAGCTTGAGCGACTGGCGGATCCGAGCCTGCAACGCCTCGGCGCGGGCGCGCTGCAGCTCCGGGCCGGCGCGCACCCGCCACAAGGTGCCGGCGTCGGTGCTGGCGCGCTCGGTGTAAGCGGTGAATCCGGCCTTGCGCAGGCGGTCGCGCAATGCAGTGGCCTCGGCCTCGTCCTTGAAGGCGCCCAGCTGCACCGCGAAGCCGCTTGCTACCGGGCCCGCCCGCGGCGCCGAAGCCGGCAGCGCGGCCGCCTCGTCCAGCTCGCCGACGGTGAAGCGGGTTCCCGGCTCGGCCTTGCCAAGGCCCAGGGCCGCCGATTCGGCGTCGGCGCGGGTGCGGTACGGCCCGGCGCGCAATCGCCGCGCTGGCTTGCCGTCCAGGGTGATGGTCTCGCTGGTGACCGGAAAGCCGCGCTGCACCAGGCGCTTGGCCAGTGCGTCGGCATTGCCGAGATTGCTGTAGCTGCCGAGGTTGACCACGTAGCGGCCGTTGGCGCTGGCCGATGCGGCCGGCGCGGGCTTGATCGGCGCCGGCGCGGGTGCCGGTGCAGCCGCTGCGGCTGGCCGCGCTGGCGGCGCTGCCGGGTTGGGCGCGGGCGTAGCCGGAGCGGGCGTGGTCTGCGGCGGCGCGGGCGGCGGCAGCGCGGGCACCGGACTTGGCACCGAAGTGCTGGCAGCCGATGCGGGCGGCGCCTGATCGGCAGCGTCGAGCGCATCGACGCGCGGCGCTGCATCGACATCGACGGTCGCCACTGCATCCGGGTCGACCGCGGCGGTCTGCGTGCCAGGCTGCGGCAAGCTCAGCGGCACATCGCGCGTCTCCATCGACAGCGGCGGGCGCGAGGGCAGGTCCAGCGATAGCTGTCCGGCCGGCGTCGCCTCGGGCTCCGGCGCTTCGAGCAGCATCGGCACGAAGATCACCGCCAGGGCCACCAGCACGGCCGCGCCCACCAGCCGCTGTTTCAGTGCAGGGTCCATCACCGCTCGCTGCATCGTTCGGGAAGCCGCGATTATAGCCGGGCGCGCAGATTCACCCCGGCGCTGCGCTCAGGCCGCGCAGCAGGCGTTCATACGCTGTCGACACCGAGATGGGCGAGCGCCTCGGCTACGGTGTGGAAGGACCCATAGACGACGATGCGATCACCCGGGCCGGCCTGGGCGCGGGCGGTGTCCAGCGCGCCGGCTACGCGCTCGTGGCGGTCATGCAGGCTGCGCGAGAGCAGGCCGGCGACCTTGGGCCAGATCACGCCGATCGGATGCGCGCGACTGCCGACTTCGGGCAGGCCGGCCAGATGCCAGGAGTCGACCACCCCCATCAGCGGCGCGACCAGGCCCGGAAGGTCCTTGTCCGACAGCGCAGCAAACACCGCGTGGGTGGCGCCGGCCGGCCGGTTGAGTGCCAGCCAGCGCGCAAGCGGCTGCACCGCCTGCGGATTGTGCGCAACGTCGAGCAGGACCTCGGGCTTGCCGGCAAGCAGCTGCATGCGGCCGCCGACGCGGGTCTGCTCCAGTCCCTGGGTGATCTGCTCGGGGCTCAGCGGCAGCAGCGTGCGCAGGGCGGCGATCGCGCAGGCGGCGTTGTAGAGCTGGCAGGGCGCCAGCAGCGGCAGCGGCGCCAGGTCGAGGTCGCCCTGGGTGTCGCTGTAGCGCCAGCGTCCGCCGAGCCGCGGTTCGGCACGGAACTCGCGGCCGCGCCGCAGCAGCACGGCGCCGGCGCGGTCGGCGGCGGTCAGCAGGCTGTCAGGCGGGTCCAGCTCGCCCACCACCAGCGGTTTGCGCGGGCGCAGGATGCCGGCCTTCTCGCGGCCGATCGCCTCGCGGTCATCGCCGAGGAACTCCATGTGGTCCAGCGCTACCGTGGAGACGATCGCGCAATCCGGATCGACGGCGTTGACCGCGTCCAGGCGACCGCCCATGCCCACCTCCAGCACCGCCAGATCCAGCCCTGCGCGGGAGAACAGCAGGAAGGCGGCCAGCGTCCCCCATTCGAAAAAGGTCAGCGGCAGGTCAGCGCGGGCGGCCTCGATCAGCTCGAAGGCGTCGCACAGGGCGGCATCCTCGACCTCGACGCCGTCGATGCGTACCCGCTCGCGGTAGTGCAGCAGGTGCGGCGAGCTGTACAGGCCCACGCGCAGCCCTGCGGCGCGGGCGATGCTGGCGGCAAAGGCCGCGGTCGAGCCCTTGCCATTGGTGCCGCCGATGGTGAGCACCTTTTTCGCTGGCCGGGCGCAGTCGAGCCGAACCAGCATGGCGCGGACCCGATCAAGGCCGAGGGCGATAGCGTCGGGATGGGTCTGCTGCTGGAACTGCAGCCAATCGGGCAGACTGCGCCGGCTTGGCGATGCGGGTGACTGGATCATGCGGACTCCCCTGCGGAGACCCAAAGAGTATAGGCGGGCACGCCCGGGCAGGTCCGCAGCGCTTGCAGAGCGGGGACTCGCCACGGGCGATCGGCGCGAGTTACTATTGCGAAGCATTCTCATTTAAAAGGTATGCCATGCGACTCCTGCTGCTCACCCTGCTCTCCCTCGCCTTCGCCCTGCCCGCCCAGGCCGACAGCCTGGTGGTCTACAGCGCCCGCAACGAACCACTGATCAAGCCGGTGTTCGACCGCTTCACCGCGGAGACCGGCATCGAGATCGAATTCCTCACCGACAAGGAAGCTCCGCTGCTGGCCCGCCTGCAGGCCGAAGGCGAGCGCACGCCGGCCGATATCCTGATGACGGTCGACGCCGGCAACCTCTGGCAGGCCGCCGAGCAAGGCGTGCTCGCAGCGATCGATTCCAAGCTGCTGGAACAGAACATCCCGGCCCATCTGCGCGATCCCGAAGGCCGCTGGTTCGGCTTCTCGCAGCGCGCCCGCACCCTCATCTACAACACCGGCATGATCAAGCCCGAGGCACTGAGTAGCTATGCCGCGCTGGCCGAGCCCGAGTGGAAGGGCAAGCTGTGCCTGCGCACTTCGAAGAAGGTCTACAACCAGTCGCTGATCGCCGCCAGCATCGCCGAGCGCGGCGCCGAAGCAACCGAGGCGATGGTCCGCGGCTGGGTCGCCAACCTGGCGGCCGATCCGTTCGCCAGCGACGACGAGGTGATCGCCGCGGTGGCCAGCGGGCGCTGCGCGGTCGGCATCGTCAACACCTACTACTTCGGCCGCCAGCAGCGCGCCAATCCGGATATCCCGGTGGCCATCTACTGGCCCGACCAGGGCGCAGGACAGCACGGCGTCCACGTCAACGTGTCCGGCGCCGGCATGACCCGTCACGCCAAACATCCGGAACAGGCGAAGCGTTTCCTGGAGTGGCTGTCCAGCGGCGAGGCGCAGTCGATGTTCGCCTCCCTGAACATGGAGTTCCCGGCCAACCCGAAGGTGCCGGCGGCGGCCGAGGTCAAGGCCTGGGGCGACTTCCGCGCCAGCGATTTCCCGATCGCCGAGAGTGGCCGCCTGCAGGCCGAGGCGGTGGCCCTGATGGACCGTGCAGGCTACCGCTGAGCCCGCGGCCGTTCTGAACCCGACGTTCCCGCGCTGGAGCGTCGGGCCGGCGTTCTGGGTCGGCATCGCCTGGCTGCTCTGCCTGCCCACCCTGCTGCCGCTGGGCGCCACACTGATCGGCGCCCTGCAGGCCGACGGCGAAGTGCTCTCGCACATTACCCGGGTGGTGCTGCCGCGGGTCGCCGGCAATACGTTCTGGCTGGTGCTCGGCGTGGCCGGCGGCGCGGCCGTGCTCGGCACGGCGCTTGCCGCCCTGATCGCGCTGACCGAGTTCCCCGGGCGCCGGCAGCTGGCCTGGCTGCTGGTCCTGCCGCTGGCCATGCCGGCCTATGTCGCCGCGGTAGCGCTGATCGGCCTGCTCGACTACGCCGGGCCGATCGCCAGCGCGCTGCGCGAGCACGGCATCAGCGCCTGGCCGGAGTTCCGCTCGCGCTGGGGCGTCACCCTGACCCTGGTGCTGACGCTCTACCCCTATGTCTACCTGATCGCGCGTTCGGCCTTCGCAAGCCAAGGCGCCCGCGCCATGGAGGCAGCGCGCGCCCTGGGCATGGGCCCGATGCGCGCCTTCCTGCGCGCCGCCCTGCCGATGGCGCGGCCGTTCATCGCCGCCGGCAGCCTGCTGGTGGCGATGGAGACCCTGGCCGATTTCGGCACCGTCTCCGCGTTCAACTACGACACCTTCACCAGCGCCATCTACAAGGCCTGGTTTGCGATGTTCTCGATCGACGCCGCGCTCGCCGTGGCCGGGGTGATGCTGCTGGCGGTACTCGGCCTGATCGCTCTGGAAAGCTGGAGCCGGCGCGCCCAACGCTTCCACCGGATCGGCCGCGGACCGGTGTCCCGGACGCCGCTGGGCGCCTGGCGCTGGGTCGCTACCGGCTTCTGCTGCGCGGTCCTGCTGCTCGCCTTCGCCGTGCCGATGGCGCGCCTGCTCTGGCTCGCGGCACCACATGCCGTTTCGCTCAGCGAGCGCGAGCTGGAGATCGCCGGCAACTCGGTGCTGCTCGCCCTGCTCGCCGCGGCACTCACGGTGACGGTCGCCAGCGGTCTGTCCCTGCTCAGTCGCAAGGCGCCGGGCGCGGGCACCCGTTGGGCGACACGGATCGCCACCCTCGGCTATGGGCTGCCCGGCGCCCTGCTGGCGGTCGGCCTGTACGTGCCGGTGACCCTGGCCCTCAACACGCTTGCCGATCTGAGCGGCTGGCAGGGCGTGGCGCAGGGCGGACTGCTGCTCTTGCTGGTCGCCTACGCGGTGCGCTTCACCGCCGTCGCCCACGCGCCGGTCGAGGCCGCCTGGCAGCGAATCCGCCCCAGCGTGCTGGAATCCGCGCGCAGCCTCGGCGTCGGCGGCTGGCGCCTGCTCCGCCGCGTGCATCTGCCGCTGCTGCGCAATGGCTTGCTGACCGCAGCTTTGCTGGTCGTGGTCGACGTGATGAAGGAAATGCCGATCACCCTGATGACCCGGCCGTTCGGCTGGGACACCCTGGCCACCCGGGTATTCGAGTTCAGCAACGAGGGACAATGGGCCGAGGCCGCACTGCCGGCGATCGCCATCGTGGTGGTCGGGCTGCTGCCGGTGCTGTGGCTGGAGCGGAGGATGCAGGATGCGGCTTGAGCTGCAGCAGGTAACGGTCGGCTACGGCGAGCGCGAGATCGCCGCCGGCATCGACCTGATTGTCGAACCGGGCCAGATCGCTTGCCTGCTCGGCCCCTCGGGCTCGGGCAAGACCACCATCCTGCGCGCGATCGCCGGCTTCGAGCCGCTGCGCAGCGGGCGTCTGCTCGGCGACGGGCGCACCTTGGCCGGCGATGGCCTGCACATCGCCCCGGAACGCCGCGATATCGGCCTGGTGTTTCAGGACTTCGCCCTGCTGCCGCATCTGGACTGCCGCGAGAACGTGGGCTTCGGGCTGTTCCGGCTGGGCGCTGCCGAGCGCCGGACGCGGGTTGATCAGCTGCTGCAGACGGTTGGCCTTGCCGAGCACGCCAGCCGCTATCCGCACGAACTCTCAGGCGGCATGCAGCAGCGCGTCGCCCTGGCCCGTGCGCTGGCGCCGAAACCGCGCCTGCTGCTGCTCGACGAACCGTTCTCCAGCCTCGACCCGGACCTGCGCGAGAAGCTCTCGCTGGACGTGCGCGACATCCTCAAGCAGCAGGGCAGCACCGCCCTGATGGTGACCCACTCGCAGACCGAGGCCTTCGCCATGGCCGACCAGGTCGGCGTGCTCAGCGGCGGCCGGCTGCGGCAGTGGGCAACCCCGTACGACCTGTACCACCGGCCGGCCTGCCGCGAGGTCGCCAACTTTGTCGGCGAGAAGCTGTGGATCCGCGGCACGGTCAGCGCTGATGGCCGCATCGACACCCCGCTGGCCCTGTTCCAGCCGCGCAATCGCGGCTTCACTCCGGGTCAGGCGGTGGACGTGCTGCTGCGTCCGGACGACATCGTGCATGACGACGCCAGCCCGCGGCAGGCCGTGGTGGTCGCGCGGACCTTCCGCGGTTCGGACTTCCTCTACACGCTGGCCCTGGACGACGGCACACGGCTGTTCTCCCTCGTCCCCTCGCACCATGACCACGCCGTCGGCCAGCGCATCGGTATTCGGCTGGACCTCGAGCACGTGGTGGTGTTCCCGGCCTGAGTTCCGGCATCGCGACGACAGGCCTTGCGGCTTGGCGGCACAATAGGCGGCTAGTCCACAGGAGCCGCCCATGTCTTCCGCCATCCAGCGCTACGCCGCCGAGCTCGACGCGATCCGCGAACAGGGGCTGTTCAAGCGCGAACGCATCATCACCTCGCCGCAGTCGGCCGAGATCAGCCTCGCCGACGGTCGTCGGGTGCTGAACTTCTGCGCCAACAACTACCTTGGTCTTGCCGATCATCCGCAGATCATCCAGGCCGCCAAGGATGCTCTCGACAGCCACGGCTTCGGCATGGCCAGCGTGCGCTTCATCTGCGGCACCCAGGACCTGCACAAGCAGCTGGAAGCGAAGATCAGCGAGTTCTTCGGCATGCAGGACACGATCCTCTACGCCGCCTGCTTCGACGCCAACGGCGGCCTCTACGAGCCTCTGCTCGGCGAGCAGGACGCGATCATCTCCGACGCCCTCAACCACGCCTCGATCATCGACGGCGTCAGGCTGTGCAAGGCGCGCCGCTATCGCTACGCAAACTGCGACATGGCCGAGCTTGAAAAGCAGCTGCAGCAGGCCCGCGCCGACGGCGTGCGCGACATCCTGATCACCACCGACGGGGTGTTCTCGATGGATGGCTTCATCGCCCCGCTGGATGAAATCACCCGGCTGGCCAAGCAATACGACGCCCTGGTCCACATCGATGAGTGCCACGCCACCGGCTTCCTTGGCGCCGGCGGTCGCGGCTCGGCCGAGGTCAAGGGCGTGCTGGACAGGATCGACATCATCACTGGCACCCTTGGCAAGGCGCTGGGCGGCGCGCTGGGCGGATTCACCAGCGGCCGCGCCGAGGTTATCGAGATGCTCCGCCAGCGCTCGCGTCCTTACCTGTTCTCGAACTCGCTGCCGCCGCATGTGGTCGCCGCTGGGAGCAAGGTCTTCGAGATGCTGGAGAGCGCCGAGGGCCTGCGCGAACAGCTGCGCGCCAACACCGCGCACTTCCGCCAGCGGATGAGCGACGCCGGTTTCGACCTCAAGCCCGGCGAACATCCAATCGTCCCGGTCATGCTCTACGACGCGCCGCTGGCGCAGCGCTTTGCCGAACGGCTGCTGGAAGAGGGCATCTACGCGATCGGTTTCTTCTTTCCGGTGGTGCCCAAGGGCCAGGCGCGAATCCGCACCCAGATGAGCGCCGCGCACTCCCGCGAGCAGCTGGACCGGGCGATCGACGCCTTCATTCTGGTCGGCGGCGAACTGGACGTGATCAAGGGCTGAGCGCGGCCACTGTCGCAGCAGGACTCACGCGGAGTTTCCCGGCGCTGCCGCGCACGCACGGGCATGCCGGACGCCCTTGGCTGCGCTGCCGGCAAAGCAGCGCTGTGCGCCCGTCGCCGCGCTTGCTTGCGCCGCGGCCAACGGAACCGGAAGATGCAGAGGGATAGCCGCGACGCACGCGGCGCAGCAACGGGTTGGCATCGATGGTCGAGTCGCCGATGAACGAGGCGCAAGGCAGCCAGGGTCGCGTCCTGCTGGTGGAGAATTCCAAGCTCTTCCAGCAGATGGTCGGCGAGGCGCTGGAAGAGCGACTGGGCGTCGCCGTGGTCCACGCGCACAGCCTGGCCGAGGCGTCCCGGGCGCTGGAGAAACAGGGCCCCTTCACCCTGGTGCTCACCGGTCTCGTGGTGTCGGATGGAGACCAGGAATCGATCGTCGATTTTTTTCTCTCCCGACGTCTGCCCACGGTCATCGTCACCGGCGTATTCGACGAGGGGGTGCGCCAGCGCCTGCTCGAGCGCCCCATCATCGACTACGTGCTGAAGAACGCGCCGGGCGCGGTCGAGTATCTGGTCTGGCTGGTTCAGCGACTGGACCGCAACCGGCGGATCACCGCCCTGGTGGTCGATGACGCCGCCTCGGCGCGCGAGCACACCAGCGCCCTGCTGGAGCTGTACGGATTCCGCGTGGTCAAGGCCGAAGGCGGCGAGGCCGGGCTCGGCATGCTTGCCGAGGACGGCAGCATCCGCTTGGTGATCACCGACCAGGAAATGCCCGGCATGGATGGCATCGAGTTCACCCGCAAGCTGCGCGCCCTGTACGCGCGCGACCGGGTCTCGGTGGTCGGAGTGTCCGGCGCCGGGCGCAGCAGCCTGGTCGCACAGTTCCTGAAGAACGGCGCCAACGATTTCCTGCACAAACCCTTTTCGCGCGAGGAATTTTTCTGCCGCATCTCGCAGAACGTCGAGAACCTCGAGCTGATCGGCTCATTGCAGGATCTGGCGACCAAGGATTTCCTTACCGGACTGGCCAATCGCCGGCATTTCTTTTCCCGCGGCGCCGAGCTGCTGGCCAGCGCGAAGTCCGGCCGGCGCCGGGCCAGCGTCGCCATGCTCGACATCGATTTCTTCAAGAAGATCAACGACAGCTTCGGCCATGACGGCGGCGACGTCGCGCTCAAGGCGGTGTCGGCAGCGCTGGCCCGCTTTGCGCGGCCGCAGGATCTGGTCGCGCGTTTCGGCGGCGAGGAGTTTGCCGTGCTCGCCATGGATCTCGGGGAGACCGAGGCGGAATACTTTTTCGAGGGCCTGCGCGCGCGGATCGAAAACCTGGTCGTGCAGTTCAACGACCAGCGCATCCCGATCACTACCAGCATCGGCGTCTGCGTTGATCGCCTCGACTCGCTTGACGCGATGCTGACCGAGGCCGACCGGCTGCTCTATCTGGCCAAGGCCGGCGGCCGCAATCAGGTCAAGCGCAGCAACGAGTCCGCATAGTCGCCCCGCGGTCCGCAAACGCCTGCGGCAAACCCTGCACTCAGCGCGCGCGCATCGGCGTTGGAGCGATTCGCCGGCTCGGCGAGCGGGTGAACACCCACACCGTGGCCGGCGGCATGTTGCGCCAGGTCACGCTGCCGCGCCGCGCCGAAAGACCCAGGTCTTCCAGCACTTCGGACTTGATCGGGCAGGTCGGCCCGTAGGTGAACTGGATCAGCCGGCCATCCGGGGCAAGCACGCGAAAAGCGGCATCGACGATTGCCTGCTGGGTATCACGGCCCATCGACAGCAGTCCGAGCCCTGAAAGCACGGCGTCCACGCCTCCCTCGCCTGCAAAACCGCTGCGCGCGACGATATCGGGCAGCTCGCGGGCATCACCACAGATCACCCGGGCATCGGCAAACCGCTCCGAGAGGTGCTGATGAAGTTCTTCGTTAAGCTCTAGTACGAGCAGGTCCTCGCCGCGGATACCGTGGTCGAGCAGGGCTGCTGTGAACACCCCGGTGCCGCCACCAAGCTCGATCACCCGGCGCGCCGTGGGCGGCAGCTCGGCCAGCATCTCGCGGGCAAGGTGCTGGCTGGACGGCGAAATGGCGGCGATCGACAGCGGGCTCTTCAGCCACTGGCGGAAGAACGCCCAGTGATTCGGGCCGCGCCGCGCCACGGTCGTGGCGGGTGAACGGCCCTTACGCGCCGCCATGGACATCTCCGCGACGCGCGATCATGGTAGAAACCTTGGGCAAGAGGGCAGCTCCCGGGGCGCCCTGGCGCCCTGCCCGGAGAGCATTGCCGCACTCAGCGCCGAGGTCAATATGCGCCTGCTTGTCATCATCCTGGGTCTTGCCGGCCTGCTGCCGAGTGCACCGGCCAGCGCCACCCCGCCTCCGCCAGCGCCCGGCAGCCAGCCCCTGCGGCCGATCAGCACCTGCATCGACCCCTCCCGGGTACGCGGCTACAGCGTGCTCGACAGCCGCCGCCTGCTGATCGACGCCGGGCGTCGTCGCTATCTGGTGACCCTGGCCTGGTCCTGCACCGAACTGCATGGCTATCGCGCGCTCGCTTTCGATACCCGCAATCCTTCCGGGCGGGTCTGCGGCGATATCGGCGATGCGGTGCTGCCGCGCGAGGGCCGCGGCGGGGTGCTTGGTCGCTGCGACATCGGCCGGGTCGAGGCGATCAGCATCGAGGACTGGGAGGCCGAGCTGCGCGCCCGCTGAGCCACGCATCACAGGCTCAGTCGCGCCGCGGACGCAGGGTCCAGACCTGGTGGATGCGCGGGTTGCGGGCGAAGTCCTGCGGCAGCGAGCGCGCGCCCCACTCGCTGATCTCGCAGTCGTCGAAGGCCTCGGCATCGAGCCGGAAGCGCCGGAAGTTGTTGGAGAACACCAGGGCGCCATCGGGCGTAAGCCGGTCAAGGCAGGCGCGCAACAGGGGCACGTGGTCGCGCTGCACGTCGAAGTCCTCGGCGCGCGCCGAATTGGAAAAGGTCGGCGGATCGCAAAAGATCAATCCGTAGTGGCCGCGCTCGGCGCGCAGCCAGGCCAGGGTATCGGCCTGCACCAGTCGATGCGCCGTGCCGGCAAAGCCGTTGCCGGCGAGATTGCGGCCGGCCCAGCCGAGGTAGGTCTGCGACAGATCGACACTGGTCGTGCTGCGCGCGCCGCCGGCGGCCATCTGCACGCTGGCGGCGCCGGTGTAGCAGAACAGGTTGAGCGCATCGCGGCCCGCGGCCATCTCGCGCAGTGCGGCGCGCACCGGGCGGTGGTCGAGGAACAGGCCGGTGTCGAGGTAGTCGAACAGGTTGACCTCGAAGCGCAGCCCGCCTTCCTGCACCCAGAAAGCCTCGCCGCGGCGGTCGAGCACGCCGTACTTGCTGCCACCCTTGCCGCGCGAGCGGGTCTTGAGGGCGATCCGCTCGCGCGGCACCTCAAGCACTTCGCCGGCGGCGCGCAGCAGATCGCCAAGGCGCCTGCGGGTAGTCTCCGGCGGGATATTGTCGGGCGCTGCGTACTCCTGAACATGCAGGTGCAGCGAGTCGCCCTCCAGCGCGGTGTAGACATCGATCGCCGCCGCGTACTCGGGCAGGTCGGCGTCGTACAGCCGGTAGCAGCTCACACCCTCGCGCTCGCGCCAGCGGCGCAGGGCGCGCAGGTTCTTGCGCAGCCGGTTGGCGACCATCTGCGCGCCCTCACCGAGCGGCTTGGCCGGCCGCGCCTCGCGGGCTACGTGGACCGGGTCGCAGACCAGCAGCAGGGTTTCCAGGCGGCCGTTGAACAGCTGGTAGGTCTTCTGTGCGCGCAGGCCGGTGGCCCGGGCCAGCGCCTGGTCACCGCAGAGCAGGGCCGCGCGCCAGTCCGGAACGCGCTGGACCAGGCAGTCGCCCAGCGCCCGATAGAGCGCCGGATCGGCAGCCAGCCGGGCGTCGTAGGGCGGATTGCAGACCACCAGGCCGCGCCCGGCAGTCGGCTGCGGCGCGCGCTCAAGGCCAGCCAACTCAAAGCGCAGCGCGTGGCCGACGCCGGCGGCCTCGGCATTGGCCGTGGCAACGCGGATCGCTTCGGGGTCGGCGTCGCTGCCAAGGCCCAGCATGCGCAGCGCGGCGCGGCCGGCATCAGCGCGCGCCTGCATGGACTCGCGCAGGCGCGCCCATTCCTGGCGCGGAAATCCGCGCCAGCGGGTCGGCAGGGCCTCGCCGTAGCGACCAAGACCGGGGGCAATCCCCGCGGCCATGCAGGCGCCTTCGATCAGCAGGGTGCCGCTGCCGCACATCGGATCGAACAGATCCCCGCCTTCGGCGGCCAGCGCCGGCCAGCCGCCGCGCAGCAGCACCGCTGCAGCCAGCGATTCCTTGAGCGGCGCCTCGCCCTGCCCGGTTCGCCAGCCGCGCCGGTGCAGCGGCCCGCCGAGATCGATCGAGACCACCGCGCGGCCGCGCCGCAGCAGCAGGTCAAGACGCAGGTCGGGATCGTCGCGATCGACATCGGGACGCCGGCCGTGGTCGTGGCGCATGCGGTCGGCGATCGCGTCCTTGAGTCGCTGGCCGGCGAACTGGCTGTGCTGCAGGCTGCCGCTGCGGCCGTGGGCGTGGATGGCAAAACTCTCGTCCGGGGCCAGGTGCTCAGCCCAGTCGACCGCCAGCGCGCCGTTGTACAGCTGGCCCTCGTCAATGCACTCGAAGTCGGCGATCGGCAGCAGCAGCCGGCTGGCCAGGCGCGCCTGCATCAGGACCTCCAGCGCGCCTTGCAGCTCGGCCTCGAAGCCGACGCCGGACAACGCCTCGCGCGGCGATTCCGCACCGAGCGCGCGCAGCTCTTCGACCAGCAGGTACTCCAGCCCCTTGGCGCAGGACGCGAAGAACCTCACGCCAGCACAGTCAGGAAGCGGCCGAACTCGGCAGCGCAGAAGTCGACGTGCGCATCCAGCCGATGGCCGTCATCGACCAGCATGAGCCGGTCGCGACGGCGCTGCGACCAGCGGATGACGTCGCCCACCGGGCACACATCATCGGCCCAGCCATGGATCACCGTGGTCGGCAGCACCGCTGCGCGCAGCGATCGCGGAAAGCCGTCCATGTGCACCGGCGGCGCGAGCAGGAACAGCCCCGCACAAGGCACCTCAAGCGTGGCCAGGGCCGAGATGAAGGCGCCCATGCTGGAGCCAGCCAGGACCAGCGGACGCGGCGCGGCGGCGCAGCGCTCGAGCAGCCGGCGCAGGCGATTGGCCACTTCGCCGATGTCGTTGCTGGCGTCAATGTCCGAATAGTCGGGGCGCTCGTGGCTCCAGCCGAGCGTCTCGGCGACCGCGGCCATGGCGCTGACCTTGGTCGCAGCCGGGCTGCTGTTCAGGCCGTGGGAGAGGATCACGTGACCGGGCATGGACGCGGGGCTTGGCAAAACGGGGCGCTAGTGTAGCCCCGCCCACCCGCGCTTGCCCGGATTGCCGCGCGCCGCGCTATCCCCGACCATGGCGGCATGCTGCCCGACCTGCCGCCGCCAATCGATGTCGAACCGCTGCCCTACGAGGCGCGTCTCGATGCGCGCCCGCTCACCGCGATCCGCGGGGTGGTGATCCACTGCACCGAAACCCCGGACCTGGCCAGCGCACGGAGGATCGGCGAGCGCGCGGTGTACCCCTCGGGCACCGGCAACAGCGGGCATTTCTACATCGACCTCGATGGGCGGATCCTCCAGTACGTGGCACCGGAGCGGATCGCCCACCACGTGCGCGGCCACAATGCCGACACCCTGGGCATCGAGCTGGTCAACCGCGGCCGCTACCCGCACTGGCTGCACGCCGAACACCAGGCCATGAACACGCCCTACAGCGAGGCGCAGGTCAGCGCGCTGCGCGGCTTGCTGGCCGATCTGGAACGGCGCCTGCCCGATCTGCAATGGATCGCCGGCCACGAAGACCTCGACCGCGAACAGGTGCCGGCCGCCGACCAGCCCGAGGTACAGGTGGCGCGCAAGCGCGACCCCGGCCCACAGTTTCCCTGGGCAACCGTCCTGGAAGGCAGCCGGCTGGAGTGGCGCCGTGAGTGATCCGGTAGGTTCACCCGCGGCCGTTATAATCGCCGGTTGATTCCCACCGGGTAGCCCCCTTGCAGACCGTCGTCGCTGAACTGCTGGACCTGCTGCGCCTTGAGCGCCTGGAAGACAACCTGTTCCGCGGCCAAAGCCGCGACATCGGCACCCGTTACGTGTTCGGCGGCCAGGTGCTCGGCCAGGCGGTATCGGCAGCGCAGCAGACCGCGCCCGAAGACCGCTTCGTGCACTCACTGCATGCCTACTTCCTGCGCGCGGGCGACATCAGCCTGCCGATCGTCTACGACGTCGACATCACCCGCGACGGCGGCAGCTTTTCGGTGCGTCGGGTGACCGCGATCCAGAAAGGCAAGCCGATCTTCGTCCTGGCAGCCAGCTTCCATGTCGATGAGGACGGCGCCGAACATCAGCTGTCTCCGCCCGAAGTGCCGCCGCCCGAGGACCTCAGCGAGGCCCCGGAGCTGGACGCCGACACCCTGGCCCAGATGCCTGCCAAGCTGCAGCGCTGGCTCACCCACAAGGGGCCGTTCGAGTTCCGCCCGGTGTATCCGCGCAACGAGCTCAAGCCGAACAAGCGGCCGCCCTACCAGCAGGTCTGGTTCCGCCTGGTCGACCGGATCCCCGACGACCGCACCCTGCATACCGCGATGCTCGCGTACGCCTCGGACTTCCACCTGATCGGCACCACCACCCTGCCGCACGGCATTTCCTACCTGCAGCCGAACGTGCAGATGGCCAGCCTCGACCACGCGATGTGGTTCCACCGCGCGCTGCGGGTCGACGAATGGCTGCTGTATGCCTGCGACAGCCCCAGCGCACAAGGCGCGCGCGGGCTGGCTCGCGGCAGCATCTACGACACCGCTGGCCGGCTGGTCGCCTCGACCGCGCAGGAAGGCCTGATCCGCGTCCTGCCGCTGGAAGGGAGCCACTGAGATGCGCCAGGTCTATTCCTCACCCCGGCTGGAGAACGTCGAGCGGGTCGCCGAGCTGCTCGGCGAAGCCGGCGTCGAGACCTGGATCAGCAACGGCCGCTCCTACAAGGGCCGCAACCGGCGCAACTTCAGCTTCCGCGACTACGCCCAGGAGCCCTCCGCGGTGTGGCTGGTGCAGCCCGGCGACCTGAGCCGGGCGACCGGCATCCTGCGCGAGCTCGGCCTGCTGACCACGACCCGCGACCGCAACTTCGTCGCCACCGCCGGACGCCTGAGCACGCCGGACAACCGGCCACGCAAACCCGGGACCGGGATGCGCGTGCGCCTGGTGCTGTTCGTGGTCCTGCTGGCGATGGCCCTGGTGACCCTCTACCGCATGCTCTGATGTCACAGTCGTCCTGCCCTGCCGTCAGGCATCCCATCCCCCGCCTTGCGTAGCGCCCATGAAGACCGAAGCCCTGCTCTCGCTGATCGAACTCCACCTGCCGGCGGCCAAGGCCGGCGACCAGCAGGCCTTCGGCGAGATCGTCGCCGGCTGCCAGGGCGGCATCACCGCGATCGCACTGGCCATCGTCCGCGACATCCAGGCCAGCGAGGACATTGCCCAGGAGGCCTTCCTCAACGCCTGGACCCATCTTCGCCGGCTGCGCAACTCGTCCAGCTTCCTGCCCTGGCTGCGCCAGATCACCCGCAACCTGGCCCGCGACCACCTGCGCCGGCGGATCACCGAGCGCCGCTACGACGGCGACATGGACGACATCCTGCGGGTGGTCGCCGACCCTGCCCCCGACGTGCCCGAGCGCCTGCAGCGGATGCACGAGGAGGAGGTCGTCGCCGAGCTGATCGACGAGCTGCCCGAGGACACCCGCGAGATCCTGCTGATCTACTACCGCGAAGGACAGTCCTCCAAGCAGGTTGCCGACCTGCTCGGGATGACCGACGCCGCGGTGCGCAAGCGCCTGCAGCGCGCCCGCGACAGCCTGCGCGACGACCTGATGACCCGGCTCGGCGACCTTGCCCGCAGCAGCGCGCCAAGCGCCGCCTTCACCGCCCTGGTGATGGCCGGGCTGACGATTTCTCCGAGCGCCGCGGCCGCCGGCATTGCAGCCGGCGGCGCTGCCGCCAGCAAGGGCCTGTCCAAGCTGCTGTTCGGCGCCGGCGCGGCGGGCAAGGGCGCGTCCAAGTTCATGCTTGGCGCAGCCGGCGGCATCGTGTTTGCGTTGGTGGCCGGCATTGCCGGCGTGCTGTTCGGCGTGCGCCGCTACTGGATCACCGCGCTGGACGGCGACGAGAAACGCCATCTGGCCTGGTTCGCCGTCGCCGGGGTCGGTGTGGTGGTGGCCTTCACCGGACTGATGGCCTGGATGGCGCACGCCGAGAACATGTTCGGCGCCTCGCTGGCCTTTCTCGGCCTGATCACCGGCGTCGGCGTGATGAACCTGACCTGGCTGCCGCACATCCTCGCCCGCCGCCACGCCGGGGAATACGCTCGCAATCGCATCGCTGCGTCGATCGCCCGCCGCGAAGAGCGCCGCCAGGCCTGGGTCGGCATCGGCCTTGGCCTGCTGTTCGGCGGCATCGGACTTGGCACCGCGGCGCTGCTGTTCGGCTCGGTCTGAGCCGCCCCGCGCAAACCGCAGGTTAGCGCTCGCCCGAGCGCGGCCGATCAGCCAGCAGGGCAGCGCACTCGGCGGCCTCCAGCTGGCGCCAGGCGCCCTTGGCCAGCTCGCCAAGCACCAGCGGACCGATCGCCACACGGAC